>JAJYAX010000450.1 GCA_021779275.1 Deltaproteobacteria bacterium
TAACGCTGCCTGTTCTGGTTCAGATAGTCGTAAGACACATCGGCGGTGAAGCCGGGCTTGCTCGAAATGCCCTGGGACTCCCAGTCCTTGGACAGGGTGCAGCCACAGGCTGCGCAGGCGAACACATCCGTGCTCAACAACAGGGCCGAAATGCCAAGCACGATTCCGGTCGCCGGCCGTAACTCATCTGGAAAAGATTTTCTTGTTGCGGTGCCGTGCAACTGTCGCATGCCGAACTCCCTTGTTTTTTTATTTTATCGATTGAGTGAGGTTTCTCACTCGAGGAATTATAGAAGTTCATTTTCCGGCGAAGGTGCGACATATTGTCGCAGGGGGGAGATCGTGTCCGGGAGTAAATAGATAGATTCAAATCCCACTCTACGCTGCGGGTTTCTGGGCCGGCATCGCGGATTGTAAAAGGAGCGTTAACAGGATGCATGCAAACATCCCGGGCACGATGTGCAGGGCTGTCGTGCCGGCTATTCTGCTGCATGGTGCCGGGCCGGGAATGCCGCCTGCAGAGGCGCATCGAAGCCTCGCGCCGTTATCGTCAGGACAGGGCGGTGAATAGCGTATGTGGGAAATATTTTTGTATTAATATTGGCGGGTCCCAAAGGGGGGATGGTTTAAGTCGAAATAAAATTCGACATTGGGGAGACTCATGGGAATCCGTTTCAAATTCAATTTCGTTTTGATCGCAGTCTTCATCGTTGGCTTCGCTACCGCTGGAGCCATCTCTTTTCAGTTGTTGCAGGATAATGCACGCGACGAGGTTCTCAGGAATGCCTCGCTGATGATGGAATCCGCGTATTCGGTGCGCACCTATACGGTTGAACAGATTCAGCCCAAGTTGATCGGTCAGCTGGATAAGGTATTCATGCCGCAGACGGTGCCTGCGTACGCCGCAACCGAGACTTTCATCGAGCTCAAGAAGAAATATCCTGACTTCAGTTACAAGGAAGCGACCCTTAATCCGACCAATCTTCGTGACAGGGCAAGCGACTGGGAGGCGGACATGATCAACCAGTTCCGCCAGCGCGACGATGTCAAGGAAATCGTCGCGGAACGGGATACGCCAACGGGGCGCCAGCTTTACATTGCCAAGCCGATCAGGATCACCAACCCCGCCTGCCTTCAGTGCCATACTTCCGCCGAGGCTTCTCCTCCCAGCATGGTCAAGGTCTATGGGGTGGCCAACGGATTCGGCTGGCAACTGAACGACATCGTAGGCGCCCAGGTTGTGACGGTTCCGATGGATGTGCCGATGAAAAAGGCAAAAAAGACATTTGAGACTTTCATTGCTTCCCTGTTTGCAGTCTTCATGGTGATTTTTGTCATCCTGAATTTGATGATCAGCTACCTGATCATCAATCCGATCCGTCAGATATCGCGCTCGGCGGACAAGATCAGCAACGGCGAGTTTGGCGAGCCGGAACTATCCGAATCGGGCAAGGATGAAATGGCGGTTCTGTCGAGTTCGTTTAACCGTATGCGCCGCAGCCTTGAAAAGGCCATACAGATGATTGAAGAATGATTTCAAGCATCATTTTCTGAATATGGAGAAGATAGAACCCGGCATGAAGAAACCAGGCAGCGCATCTGTCGGTGTGCTGGCTCTTCCGGAGAACCATCAAATCCACGAATACCTGATCCAGAAGACGCTCGGGGGCGGTGCATTCGGCATTACTTATCTTGCAAAAGATGTAAACCTGAACCTGCCGGTTGCCATCAAGGAGTATATGCCCGTTGATCTTTCGGTCCGGGATGGCGATCTCCAGGTCAGACCCAACAGCGAAAAATCCACGGAATTGTTTCAGTGGGGCCTCGAAAGATTCATTGAGGAGGCAAGGGCTTTGGCGAATTTTCGCCATCCCAACATCGTCAGGGTGCTGCGTTACTTCAAGTCGTATGGAACCGCCTATATCGTGATGGAGTATGAATCGGGCGAATCCCTTAAACAATGGATGCCGGCACATTACCCGATACAGCCACGCGACCTTCTCGCCATCGTCAATCCGTTGCTGGACGGACTCGAGCTGATCCACAAGGGTGATTTCCTTCACAGGGATATCAAGCCGGACAATATCTATATCCGTCACGATGGAACGCCGGTCCTGCTGGACTTCGGGGCCGCGAGACAGGTGAACACCGGCCGGGATCTGACCGCGATATTCAGTCCCGGCTTTGCACCTTTCGAGCAATACCATTCGCATGGCAACCAGGGACCCTGGACCGACATCTATTCCCTGGCAGCCGTGATGTACTGGATGATCGGGGGCGAAAAACCCACGGAAGCTGCGGCTCGTTACAAGAATCACGCGATGATTCCCGCCGTTGACATCGATCGCCACAAACTTTTTACGACCTCGTTTCTGGCGGCAATTGACTGGGCGCTCGAGTCGGAAGAGAGCCTGAGGCCGCAGACCATCGCTCACTTCAGGGCGCGTCTCAATGAGGCCTTGATCGAGCCGGAGACATCCGTTGCGGCAAATGCCGACCAGAACCCGCTCAATATGCAGACAAACCAATACATCAAGTTCAATTCCAGTTTTCCGAATGGTGAAAATGGCCGGCGTAATTCAGTGAGGTAAACCCCCGGCTATGCCGGGGGACTCACCAAGGTTTGACCTATACGACGGTCGGAGTGAATCTCCGAGTCTTGACCAAAAGACGAAGGAGATTCACAAA
>JAJYAX010000451.1 GCA_021779275.1 Deltaproteobacteria bacterium
GGCATATATCTAATATTCCGAGGATAATTTTTTCGTGTTTAACGAAGAGATGGGGAAAAAGGGCATAATCCGACAGACTCCTAGACGAGGTGCTGGTTTGATGAACAGATAACTGCTGGAGATCACAATGTCGAAAGAGGGAATGGAAAAAGGATTGCACCACGAGTCCTACGGTCTCAAGGGTTTGGGCATTGCCCTGATTGTCTCGATTTTCATCATCATCCTTTTGTTGCTCTTCGCCGGTCTGGAATCGGCAGCGGCCAATCCGGGAGCGGTCGAAGAGGCGGTGGCGGCTGGAGGCGCGACCCGGCAGGGGGCGGAGAGACTGCCGGCCTTAGGTCCGGGTCTTGACGGCGGAAACGAGATGGAGTCCCGGCATCCCGGGGCGGAGAAGGATCCGGCCACGGTCCTTCTGAAGACCGATCCGCCCCAGGGCCGGTCGCATGAGAAGATCTTCGGCGGCGGCGCAAAAACGGTGAGCCCGTCGGAGATGTTGACGATCCTGGGATTTATCCTGCTGCTGATGGCCTTGCTCTTGTCCCGGGACCGGAAGGAATGATGAGTTGTGAGGTTGCTGGAAAAGACAATTGCCGGATGGGGATTTCCGGGGTAATGATAGGAAACGGTGCAGGGCAGGCCGCCTGTCCTCTGATTCCTGCTTCTATAAATGGTGCTTCCATGAACTTCTCCCTGATCCTCTCCCTGGTTTCGTTTACCGCGACCCTGTATATATGCCTGGAAGTTATTGCCGGCCTCAGAAAAATGGGCAATCTGCAGGGTGTCGCGCCGCTTGCGGGTGAGGATGTCCCCAGGGTCTCGGTCATCGTTCCCGCCTGTAATGAGGCGAAGACCATTGAACCCGCCCTCCTCTCGCTGCTGAACCAGGACTACGAAGATATCGAGATCATCGTCATCAATGACCGGTCCATCGACGGGACCGGCGGGGTGGTGCGGCGTCTGCAGCGGGAACATCCGCAGCTTCAGGTTTATGACATAGGCGAGCTTCCCGATGGCTGGCTGGGCAAGACCCACGCCCTGGATTTCGGCGCGAGCAGGGCGGGGGGAGAATACCTGGTCTTTACCGATGCGGATATCATGATGAAGAAGAGCACCATCAGCCGGGCCGTCGCCCGGATGCGAAGGGGCCGTTTGGACCATCTCTCACTTTTTTTTAAGACTGACACCGTGGGATGGATACTGAACAGCATGATAATTGATGCCGGAGCCAGTCTCCTGCTGCTCTTCAAACCCTGGCTGGCGCGAGATCCGCAGAGCAGATATTTTATGGGGGTCGGGGCCTTTAATATGGTGCGGACCCAGGCCTATCGCGAGGCCGGTGGTCACCGGATGATCAGAATGCATCCCATCGACGATATTATGCTGGGCAAGATCCTCAAGAGATACGGTTGCCGGCAGGAATGTCTGCTCGGCTATGACCTTGTCTCGGTACGCTGGTATGCAACAGTCGGCGCAATGGTGGACGGCCTGATGAAAAATGCCTTTGCGCTGATGGATTTCAGCCTTTCCCATACCGTCTTGGCTGTCGGCGCGGCTGTGGTGCTGAGTATAGCTCCGCCTTGGGGCATCCTGTTTTGCGGAGGCCCGGCGCGCCTGTTCTTTCTGGCGGCCGCAGGCCTCAGGATCTTTTTGTCTCTGCATTGCTGCAGGTTCATGAAGATATCTTCATGGAATGTCGCCGGGGTGTTGATTTCGCCCTATATCACCTGCTATGCGGTTTTGAAATCTACCTGTCTGACAATGAAAAACAGAGGGATACGATGGCGAGGCACCGACTATGCCCTTGAAAAACTGAAGGCCACCGAGCCGGTCTTGTCCCGGATATATGGAAAGGACTGATTCTTTTTCTCAGCCGCATCAGAATGTTGTCGGACTCCCCGGCATTTTCCTCTGAATTTTTCCCTCCGCGTTTCTCGCTTGCCTTCCCGTTCCACTTTGCGTTATACATCCGTAAACACGTAGAGTTCTGTAATCTCAGAATGGAGGATATATGCCGGAGAGAGGAGTTGCCAGGATATTGATTCCGGAGCAGGAAATCCGGATGATAGTGGAAACCCTTGGCCTGGAAATTACCAGGCATTACCGGAAGACCGGCGGAGAGCTTCTTGTGGTGGGGCTTCTCAAAGGTTCTTTTATCTTTATGGCGGACCTGGTCAGAGCCGTTGAATATCCATTGACCATCGATTTTCTTGCCGTTTCCAGCTATGGTGAGGCTACCGTCAGTTCCGGAAAGGTGGCGGTGAAAATGGATATCGGTGGATCGATTGAGGGAAAAAACCTCCTTCTGGTCGAAGATATTGTCGATACCGGCCATACCTTTCAGAAGGTAATCCGCCTGCTGGAGGCGAGAAATCCCCTTTCTTTGAAGACCTGCACGCTTCTCAGTAAGCCCTCCCGCCGGGAGGTCGATGTCCGCATCGATTTTTGCGGCCGGGATATCCCCGATGAATTTGTCTGCGGATATGGCCTTGATTATGCCCAGAAATACAGGAATCTTCCGTATATCGGCATCTTGGGGACGACCGGAGCGTGAACAGTAGTCATTTTCGATGATCCTGATACCACTCAACACAATGAAAGAAGAAGAGGATGCAGTATGATGATAACGTATGAGAAAAGACATCCTGAGATCGGAGAAAATGTCTTTATCGCCGCGGGGGTTCGTCTTA
>JAJYAX010000452.1 GCA_021779275.1 Deltaproteobacteria bacterium
AGCGGGATTCTGCCGATGACCCTTGCCGCCAGGGAACAGGGATTACAAGGAATCATTGTTCCCGATGCTAACAAGGCGGAGGCCGCGATTGTCGACGGGATTGATGTCATTGCCGTCGAATTTCTCCATCAGGCGGTGGAGTTTGTGGCCGGTCTCAAGGATATCCCTCGCTTTTCTGTGGATTGTCAGACCTTGTTTGCCGCCTCCAGGATATTTGATGTCGACTTCGAGGAGGTGAAGGGGCAGGAACATGTAAAACGGGCACTGGAGATTGCTGCTTCGGGAGGGCACAACATCCTGATGAAGGGTCCTCCCGGCTCGGGGAAGACCATGCTTGCCCGCCGACTTCCGACTATCCTGCCCGATCTGACCTTTGAGGAAGCCCTGGAGACAACAAAGATCTACAGTATCGTCGGGACATTGCCCGCGGATCGCGCCCTCCTCTCCACACGTCCCTTTCGCGCCCCGCATCATACCATCTCGGACGCCGGTCTGATTGGAGGCGGTTCCAATCCGAAACCCGGCGAAGTCTCTCTCGCCCATAATGGCGTCCTCTTTCTTGATGAGCTGCCGGAATTCAAAAAACATGTTCTGGAGGTCCTGCGTCAGCCATTGGAGGATGGGACGGTAACGATAGCCAGGGCGAATACCGCTGTTTCCTTTCCCTCCCGTTTTGTTTTGGCTGTAGCCTTGAACCCCTGCCCCTGCGGATTTTTCGGGGATAAGCGAAACCAGTGCAACTGCAATGCCGGGCAGATTCAACGGTATGAAAGCAGGTTGTCTGGTCCCCTCCTTGATCGTATAGACCTGCATCTTGAGGTTCCGGCCCTGCCGTTTCAAGAGATGAGCAGCCTGAAAAAGGGTGAGTCGTCGCTGAAAATCAGACAACGTGTTGTTGAGACGCGAGATATTCAGAAGGAACGATTTAAGAAAAGACGAAGTCTGCATTGCAATAGTCAGATGGGGCCCAAGGATGTTGAGAAATATTGTGTTCTTGATTCCGGATCCATGAGGCTGCTGGAGAAGAGTTTTGAGCGGCTGCGTCTGTCGGCGCGAGCGTATCATCGTATACTGAAGATAGCCAGGACGATTGCTGATATGGATACGCAGGAATCGATTCAGTCGGCCCATGTCGCCGAGGCGATCCAATACAGAAGAATGAACACCCGTAATTATGCCTACAGGTAGACATGCAGTCAGTCACATTCAGCTTGCCGGTCTTTTTAGGATGAAATATAATCAGGAAAAATTAAGGGTTCATGAAGGAGAAATAATGAGTTTATTTTTTCTCTCAGGATGTGCAACTGCACCTTTAGGAGCTACAGTTCAGGCGATCCTGCTCCGGGAAGATACAGAAAATGTACAACGATTCCTATGAGCAGTGCATGTACGCCAAGGGCAATCAGATCCCCGGCATGGAGCAAGGACCACCGCCTCAAGAGATGGAGCAGGGACCACCGCCTCAAGACTACAATCGATCTGAAAATTATCCTGATTCTGGCATGCCTGACGCTGGATCTCAGCAACTCTTGTCGGCTCAGCAGGCCTTGGCGGATCTAGGGTATGATCCTGGTGAGATTGATGGATCCATGCATAGACAAACAAGAAAAACCCTGCGTCTGTATCAAAGAGACAATAACCTTCCGGTTACAGGAAGACTTGACCAGAAAACATTATCCCTGTTGCTGCAAAACTGAAGCCGACTGAATGCTGTGACGTTGTTAGGACTTGCTCTGGCGGTTTAAGGGAGACTGCCAGAGCACATTGAATGCACGTCCAACCGGTATTATCTCTTTTCTTCCTGCCGTTTTCACAATTGAGCCCGGTTGCAGCCTTTTCTCCTGACTCTCTCTATGCCGCGTTAATTTACTCTTGAAAAAATCACCTGTTTCATCCTTGCCGCATCACTATTCAAGAGATCAGCTTCCTGAATAAGGGGCGAGTCTTGACATTGTAATAGAAAACGAGTTATTGAGACGCGAGATATTCAGAATGATCCTCTGCCGGAGTGTTAAATGAAGAAGATTTTTATCCTGTTTGTGGTTGTTGTCCTTTTTGCGGCATGCATCTTTTTCTTCTTCAAAAGAGGATCGAAAAGCCGGATGGATCCGGCCGCCTTTATCTCAGAGGATGTCCTCGGCTCTTTCACCCAGAAGGATCTGGGACGGGCGCTGGAAGATTTTAAAAATTCCCGACTTGGCAAGACCCTCGCCCAAATCGATTTTGTGAAGATGGCGGAAGATATAGGGCTTCCCGAAGAGAATATTTCACGCCTTAAAACGGGGCGGGATGGTGTTGTTACTTTTCTTCAAGGTCCGTTGTTTAAAGAAATATTCAAAAACGAATTTACTGTCGCCTTCTTTCCGATAAAGGCGTCAGGTCTGCAAAATCCTGCCGGGAGTATCGAAGAACATCTGCTGGTGATCGCCAGGCCCGAACATGGTGCGCAACTGATCAATCTCCTGACCTCCGGTTTTCTCAAAATCCTCAACCAGACCAGCATCCCGTATGGTGCGCACACTATCAAGCTCTTTCAGCTGGAAAAGGACAGGAGCCTTGCTGCGGTGACGGTTCAGGATTTTGTTGAATCCATCGACACGTGGACAGTCCGGGAGCTGCATGAGGCGGTCAAGGCCCTAGAGACAAAGTACGGCATCTCGGCTGCCGCTGTCGCC
>JAJYAX010000453.1 GCA_021779275.1 Deltaproteobacteria bacterium
GTCGTCTCCGGCAGCAGGGCCAGCAGGTTATCCACCGTTGAGTAGCCCATATCAGCTGGCGGCGATCCCGCGGCAGATGGCGTTGGGCACCGGCACCGGCACCGGCTTGCTCATGCCGATGATGTTGTAGCCGGAGGGATTATCCATCTTGATCGGCTTACTGTAGAACGGCATCGGCAGCAGGTTGGCGTCGAGATCGTCGAGCGCGCAATAGAAGAGCTTCCAGGGGGCGTCGAGGGCGATAGCCAGGATGTCCTTGTCGGCAACCGAGGGCACCCAGGCCCCGTTGTTGGCCAGGTCTTTATATCCTCCGGACCCGAGCATGATGGTGAACCCGGCGATGTTGATACCCTTCTCGGTCACCTGGGCCGCGATCTTGTTGTCGGAGGTAATGGCCAGCACCTTGTTGGCCACGGCTATATACACAGCCTGGCCGACCAGGTAGATGATCTTCGAGCCATACCCGGCCTTGCGTTTGATGACGTTGCCCATCGAAATCAGATCGGCCAGGATATCGGAGAGAGTGGTGGTCTCCAGGTCCCATTTTTTGGAGATGGTGTAGCTGAGCACCGACCCGAAGTTGACCGTATAGGTGTCCAGTCCGCTATCCGTCTTCATCGGGTAGGAGATGGCTCCGGTCAGGCTCTGGCAGGCCAGGGCCTCGGTAGTCGCCCGGACCGCCCGGCGCTGGGTATCGACCTTGCCGCGCGCCCAGTACTCGACGCCCTGATTGCCGAGCAGCTTGAGGTTATTCAGGTCGACCGCGCCGAGGAAGCTCGAGACATCGATCGGCTGCGGTTCGAGATAGGTGATGCCGCGGCTGTCACCTGCAAGCGGAAAGGCGGCGGTGCCTCGCCGGACCAGCGGCACGTTGCCGGTGATGGACAGCAGCTCGTCGACACCCAGGACCGGCAGCGGATGCGTCGGCCGGTTGGTGTAGATCAGGTCCATGATAAAGGTCTCCAGGTCGGGCAGCTGCTCCAGATAGGAGGCGACCGCGGCCGGGGTGAAAAATTGACGGATATTGATTTCCATTGTGTTCTCCTGAGGGATTGTTGTGTTTTACAAACGTGCTTTCTTCACAGCCGATCAGATCGCGAAGACGCCGACTGCCTCCAGGTTCTCGATATCGGCAACGGCCGAGGAGGCGCCCGCCGTATCGAGGTTTTCCCTGACCACGGTGCCGTGGCGGATGACCGGGCCTACGGACTCGACCAATGTGTCGATGGCATCGGCCAGCACCCCGCCGCCCGTGAGGTCATTAACCCCGATGATACCCGCCTCTTCCCAGACCACCGTGCCGTCGGTTACGGTTGCAGCCGCCGTGGTCGGCCAGGTCGGCTGCGTGCTGCCCGTGGTTCCTCCGGTTTTGCAGCGGTAATAATGGTCATTGCCGACCGTCGGCAGTTTCAAGGCCCCAAGAACTACAGCCGTGGTGGCCGCCCAGGTCCCGGCGCTGGCCAGGGCGGGCTCGTAGGCCGCCATCGCTCCGTTTTTATCCTTGGCCACAATCCGGCCCCGGGGCAGCGACCGGCCGTCCTGCCGGAAGGCCATCCCCTTGATGATTGCCGGATGCGTCCGGTCGACGATCTGTTTGTCTAAAAACTGCTGGGTTCCCAGCACTCCGTTATACGTCATGATTGTATCCTCCTGATTATGTTGGTGAGCCCTGCTGCGATCAGACCTTGCGGCTCAGATCGACATACTTGGCCGGTTTCCCGTCCGTGGCCCCTGGCCCTGGCGGCAGCTCGCGGGTGAAATCCGCGACCGGCAAGGCCTTGATAAAATCCTTGAACCAGTCGACGGCGTTGCAGGTCTGCGTCTTGCCGTCCGTCTCGATGGCGAAATCGGCGGCCTTGCCGGTCGGCAGGGCCTTCATGAACCCGATCACCTCCTGTTTGCGGGCGACGGGGATCTTTCCCTTGCCGACCATCTCCGTCTCGACCCAGGTCGAGAACTCCGCCGTCCGGGCCTGGTCTGCCGCTCCGGCAGCCGCTTCCGCCTCTTTGGCTCTCGCCGCTTTCTCGGCGGCCAGGTCTTCCTGCAGCTTTTTGATTTGCGCGTCTTTCTCCATGTTCGTCTCCTTTGCCGGGTTGCCTTGTTTGTCGGGTGGTCCTGCCGCCGCCGACCCTTTAGCTTTTTCGGCGGCAAGCTCCTCTTGCAACTGTTTGATCTGCGCGTCCTTATCCATCCCTGTCTCCTTTGTGAGGTTGTCTTGCCGCCCGCTTCCCGGGGACAGCTCGAATCCGTAATCGACACATTCGCCGTTGCCTGCGAATTGCGCCGTCTGCTTCAATCCCTCCACCCGGGGGAGCATCGCTCCTAAGAAACCCAGATGGAGGAGCTTCGGCCCGGCATCGGTACGGACGATGCGCACGGACCGGTTCTTGAACTTGTGCTCGGCCAGGGCGGCGACGAAGTCCTTGTGCAATTCTCCGACCTTGCCCATGAGCACGTCCTTGTTTCTCTTCAGCGCCGAGACCCAGCCCCAGGCCGGAGAGTCGGTCTCAGGATGCCCGATCACGATCGGCACCTGGTCGACGGCGTTGAAATTCGCGATCATCTTCTCCAGGTCATCATCCGTATAGGTCCCTTTCGACCCGTAGTCCCCGGCCCGGAAGATCTCCGTCCATTGTCCGATGTGCATATCAGCTCCCCTACAATAATAT
>JAJYAX010000454.1 GCA_021779275.1 Deltaproteobacteria bacterium
CATGGACCCGCACCGAGATGTCTTTAAAGAGATGCTTATCGCCGAAGCGGATATCAAGACGGTTAACCGACAACATAGGTGAGTGTTCCTCGTTTCATTGCATTCGTGGTCTCTATAACCAGACGGCCGGCCAGTCCCAGCCGGGCCAGCCGTGTGATATTCAGGCGCTTGGGCCCCAGGAAGGCCGACAGGTCCCGCCGGGAGATCGTGACGGTCAGCCTGCTGCCCGCGGGACAGCAGGCCAGCAGCGCCCGGGTCCTTCGGAACCAGTCCCTCGCCGCCACCAGCTCGCCGAAGGCCGGATGATAGGGCCCAGCCAGCAGCTCCTTTTCCAGGGACGTGGACGGCTGCAGGCCGACCCTGACCACCCGGACGCCCGCCTGGGCAAACATCTCTTTGGCCCGCCGGCAGAGCGCCACGGCCCGGTTCATGGTCAGCGGCCTATAATTGCCCAAACGGTACATTTCCGCAAGTCCTGAATGATCGACCACCAGAACCGGATAGAGCCGGACAAAGGCCGGGGCAAGCCCGATAGCCTGCCGCACCCCCCTGAAAAACGACGGCCTGCTCTCACCGGGCAGGCCCGGCATCAGCTGGATGCCGACCTCGATTCCGGCCTCCTGCAACAGGCCCACAGCCCGGCGGCTATCCCGGGCGGTATGGCCGCGCAGCGACCTCTGCAGGACACTGTCGTCCAGGGACTGGACGCCCAGCTCGACGATGGCAACCCCCATTTTTTTCAGGAAGGCGCAGAGTTCCGCATCAAGACAATCCGGCCGGGTGGACAGGCGGATACAGGCGACATCGCCCCGGGCCAGAAAGGGCTGCACGGCGCCGAGCATCTGCTCCTGCCGCGCCCGGGGCAGACAGGTAAAGGAGCCGCCATAGAAGGCCACCTGCACCCCGGTACGAGTATGGGCCCTGGCCAGCCAGGCGGTAATCGTCTGCGCAATCCCGGTATCTTCGCCCCCGGCGGTCCTACCGGTGATGGAGTTCTGGTTACAGAAGAGACAGAGGTGCGGACACCCCTGATGGGGAATGAAGACCGGTATGACCAGGGGCCTGGGGACTTTGGATATCACGGGTGTTGTACCGGCGGGGAGGGGCTCAGGATTCCTCTTTGGAGTCCGCCGCTCTTCTCCGGGCCAATGCGCTTGCCGCCGCCCGCTGTTCCGCCTCTTTTTTGGAACGGGCGGTGCCGCTGCCAAGAACCTCTCCCTGGAACAGGACGGAGACCGAGAAGACCTTCATATGCGACGGGCCCTCCTCACTGTCCACATGGTAGGAAGGGGCCTCGTTGAAGGCCTCCTGGAGTTCTTCCTGCAGGCGGCTCTTGGCGTCGGCGATGAGCAGATTCTCCTTTTTTCCTTCGATGGCCGGCAGGAAAAACCGTTCGACAAAGGCCGAGACCGTCTCGTAGCCGCCGTCCTCGAAGATCGCCCCGATCACGGCCTCGTAGCCGCAGGAGAGGATGGAGGATTTATTCCTGCCGTTGGAGGCGTCCTCCCCCTTGCCGAGGCAGAGAAAACGCCCCAGCTCGATGCCCCGGGCCATCCCGGCCAGGTGGGTCTCGTTGACCAGGGCGGCACGCAGCTTGGTCAGATCGCCCTCCCGCAACTCCGGATACCGCCGGATCAGGATATGGCCGATGACCAGATCGAGAACGGCATCTCCCAGGAACTCCAGGGTTTCGTTATTTTTACCGACCTGCGCCTGTTCAAAAGCATAGGATGAATGGATCAGGGCTTTTTGCAACAGACGCAGGTCGGTAAAACGGTAACCGACGATCTGCTCGAACTCGCTGAGAATTTCTTTGTTCAACGTAACCAGCGTGTTAATATTTGTAGCCATGCTGTACTTTTCCTCTTGTCAAAATGACTCCGTATGGTATAAAGAACGGTCTCATGCATCTGCATGATTACGGCGGCGTAGCCAAGTGGCCAAGGCAGTGGTCTGCAAAACCATTATTCATCAGTTCGACTCTGATCGCCGCCTCCAGAGATATCAAGGGTTACGGACCTGACGGTCCGTAACCCTTTTTTTATCCCGAAAAGTGACCGCCTGTATAGCACAAATACCGCACCTGCGCACGATAAAATTCCTGCATACCGTACATACAAAAGGGCAGGAACGAAAACATCCCTGCCCTT
This sequence comes from Deltaproteobacteria bacterium, assembly GCA_021779275.1. Lineage (GTDB taxonomy): Bacteria > Desulfobacterota > Desulfobulbia > Desulfobulbales > Desulfocapsaceae > CAIUQR01. The sequence goes on from JAJYAX010000454.1 coordinate 2,151, forward strand.
ATTCCTGACCTTCCGCCTGCAGGCCGGCTATTCCACGGGCACGCCCCAGATCTCCCCGGCATACTGCCTGATGGTCCTGTCCGTGGAAAATTTTCCCATCCGGGCCACGTTCAGAATGGCCATCCTGGTCCAGGCCTCCCGGTCCAGAAAGGCGTCGTTGACCCGCTGCTGGCAGGCGATATAGGACTGCAGGTCCGCCATCAGCAGATACGGATCATGGGGATCGAGCAGAGAGTCGACCAGGGGCTGGAACAGCCCGATGTTTCCCCGGCTGAAGGCGCCGTCTCTGACGGCATCGATTACCTGCATGATCTCCGGATTGGCCTGACAGATCTCCCACGGGGTGCGGCTGACGTTCAGGCGTTCAAACTCCGCCTCCTCGGCGGTCATGCCGAAGATAAAGATATTCTCCCGGCCGACCTCCTCCAGGATCTCGATATTGGCCCCGTCCAGGGTGCCGATGGTCAGGGCCCCGTTCAGCGCAAATTTCATATTCCCGGTGCCCGAGGCCT
>JAJYAX010000455.1 GCA_021779275.1 Deltaproteobacteria bacterium
TGCCGGTGGTCAACAACAGACGCCCGAACTTATTGGACAGGGCCATCAACAGGTTGCCGCGGATCCTCGCCTGGATATTCTGTTCGGTCAGGTCCTCCCCCATCCCGATAAAGAGAGGCTGCAGACTCGACTGGTAGGCGGCGAACAGCTCGCTGATCGGCAGGACCTCAAACCGGCAGCCCAGATTGACGGCCAGGGCACTTGCGTCCGCAAGAGATTCCGGGGAACTGTAAGGGGACGGCAAGGCCACGCCCATGACGTTTTCGGCCCCCAGAGCGCTGACGGCCAAGGCTGCGGTCAAGGCGGAATCGATCCCCCCCGAAAGACCGAGGACCACGGCCTTAAAGCCGCATTTGCGCACATAGTCCCGCACCCCCATCACCAGTCCGTCATGAACCGCCGCAATCTCATCCTCGCTCTCCCGGCTATGCATCTCACCCTGCCAGGTGTCGGTATCGACAACGACACAATCCTCGGAAAAGGCGGCGCCTTTCCCAACAACCACCCCCCTGCCGTCCATAGCCACACTGCGGCCGTCAAAGAGGAGCGAATCCTGTCCGCCTACCTGATTTATATAAAAAAACGGTGTGTGAAAACGGGAGCAGAGAGAGCGGAAAATTGCATAGCGGGTGGCCTCCTTCCCTCTCTGAAAAGGAGAAGCGGAGACATTGATCAGGATATCGATGGGTGTCCGCAGCCTTCGGGCAGTGGCGAAGAGATCCTGAACAGGATCAACTGCATACAGGCCGGCCCGGTCATGCCAGATGTCTTCGCAGACCGTCACCCCGAAGGTGAGATTTTCCAGCGTGTAGAGCCCCGACGGCGGGCCGGGTTCAAAGTAGCGTGTCTCATCGAAGACATCATAGGACGGCAAAAGCTGTTTTCTTGCCTTGAAGACAATGGCCCCGTCTCTGGCCACCACGACGGAATTATACAGAGGCTTGCCGGGATGGCCATGGCGACGCTCAATACAACCGAACATCACATCCAGGGACGGCAGATCCCGGAGCAGCCCGGCCACTGCCCGTTCATGGTCATCCAGAAACGACGGCCGTTCAAGAAGATCCTGTGGAGGGTATCCGGTAACCGCCATCTCAGGAAAAATAACAAGCCGACAGCCCCGGTCCATGGCCTCCCGGGTGCCGGCCACGATCTTTTCGCAGTTTACCGAAAAATCACCAATAACCGGATTTGTCTGCACCAGCCCGATTTTCACCTCGGTCTACTCCCTCTTCAGTGGATCATCTCTTGAAAAACTCGATTACATACCCCATGACCTTGTTGACACAAGGCCAATCATTTCCTCTTTTCCTGAATACTTCTGTCTTTCTGGTATTTTTGTACGGCCTGATTATGTTCAGCCAGGGTCTTCGAAAACTGATGGGTCCCATCGTTTCTCGAAACAAAATACAGAGAGGAATCCTGAGCCGGATGGAGAACCGCCTTCAGGGCCTCCCTGCCCGGATTGCAGATGGGACCGGCCGGAAGGGCGGGCGTCATATAGGTATTGTACGGCGTATATCTCTGCAGATCATCCCGGGTCAGACTGCCGGAGAAATTTTGCAGGCCATAGACCACGGTCGGGTCGGACTGCAGGCGCATGCCTCTTTTTAAACGGTTGAAAAAAACTGACGCGATTAGAGGACGTTCGGCAGGATCCGCCGTCTCTTTTTCCACAACCGAGGCCAGGATAACGGCCTCATGCCTTCCTATCTTGCCGACAGCCCCCACGTTGAGTTCCGCCCAGACCTTCTGGAAATGTTGAACCATCGTCTTGATGATGCCTCTGGCGTCACTGGACATCCGGGTCAGATAATAGGTATCCGGGAACAGATAGCCCTCAAGGCTGCCTACCTGTCCTACTCTCAGGGAACGGATAAAGTCCGGATCGTGCACCAGTTGGAGGAAGGTTGCGTAATCACACCAGCCGCCATCGGCATAAATCCTGGCGATATCCTCGGCCCGCAGTCCCTCCGGCACCGTGACCGGATGCTGCACCGGCTGGGCCAGGGAGAGTTGTCGCATGACCTGGGGAGGAAATCCGCCCGTTGCCAGCCGGAACTCTCCCGCCTCGAATTTTCGCGAATATCCCGCCAACTTGGCATAAAGGGAAAAACGGACATCTTCATGAATAAGACCCGCCTTGGCAAGGATATGGCCGATCTGGGCAAGCGAACTCCCATGCGGAATCATCACGACTGCTGACTCTTCCGGCACTGCGGGACCCACGACCCCGGCATAACTCATCAGCCATCCGGTAAAGGCGACGGCGCAGAAAAAGAACAAAAGGGCCGCCCTGCGGACAGCCCTTTGAGAGTGAAAAATATGCATTCGTAACTACGACGTTTCTAGGCCTTACTTTGCGCCTTGACCGCTTTTTTCTCGGATTTTCCAAAGGCGATACGGACGACCTCATCCATGTCCTTAACGGGGAAAAATTGCATCTTTTTCCGGACATCGGCTGGAATTTCAATGAGGTCCGTCTTATTCTGATCCGGGATAATGACCTTGTTGATATTCGCCCGCAACGCCGCCAGGGCCTTTTCCTTCAAGCCGCCGATGGGCAACACCCTGCCCCGCAGGGTGACCTCGCCGGTCATCGCCAATCCCTTTATCAGTTTTTTCTTCACAATAGCGGAATAGAGGGCTGTAGCCATGGTG
>JAJYAX010000456.1 GCA_021779275.1 Deltaproteobacteria bacterium
GTGTTTTTTTGAGAAAGACTGATCCGGGAAATCGCCCACGGTCAGTTTCTGGATAATCCGAGCAGATGGCGGCCTGACTATTGTATTCGTAAATGAGGAGGAGAACATGGACAAGGAATTTTCAATTCGCTTTGCTGAGCGCATGAATCAGCTTCCGCCCTATTTGTTCGGGATGATCAACAAGATCAAGATGGAAAAACGCTGGCAGGGGGATGACGTGATCGATCTGGGGATGGGAAACCCGATTGATCCCACCCCTGAACAGGTGACGGGCAAACTCTGCGACGTGGCCATTGACCCGAAGAGTCACCGTTATCCCGTGGCCGGGGGAATGAAGAACCTGAAGCGGGAGATAGCTCTCTATTATGGCCGTCATTATGCCGTCACCCTGGACGGGGTGGATGACGTGATCTGCACCATTGGGTCCAAGGAGGGGATCTCGCATCTCTGCCTGGCCCTGCTCGGTCCCGGCGACACCGTCCTGGTCCCTGCCCCGGCCTTCCCCATTCATGTCTACGCGGCGGTGATTGCCGGCGCCAGCGTCCTGCGTATCGCACTTGATTCGGAAGAATCGTTCATCCGGCAGCTGGCCGGCATGTGCAAGGCCCTCTATCCCGGTCCGAAACTGGTGATGCTGAATTATCCCCATAATCCCACCGGGATCATCGCCTCCAAGGAATTCTTTGCCGAGATTGTCAGGCTGGCGAAAAAATACAACTTCATGGTGATCAATGATTTTGCCTATGCCAAGATAACCTATGACGGCTATGTGGCCCCCAGTTTTCTGGAGATCCCCGGCGCGATGGAGGTGGGGGTGGAATTCGGTTCGTTTTCCAAGTCCTACAACATGGCGGGCTGGCGGCTTGGCTATTGTGTCGGCAACAGGGAGATGATCGGCGGGCTGGCCAAGATCAAGGGCTATTATGACTATGGCATCTTTTCGGCGATCCAGGTGGCCGGCATCGTCGCCATGCGCGACTGTGACGACAGCATCAAGGAGCAGGTCGCCGTCTACCAGAGGCGTCGCGATGTCCTCTGTGAAGGCCTTGTCCGGATGGGCTGGACCGTGGATGTCCCGAAGGCCGGGATGTTCGTCTGGGTGGGTATCCCGGAGCCCTATGCCCGAATGGGCTCCATCCGGTTCACCGTCGAGATGATGAACCGGGCCAATGTCGCGGTCGCCCCCGGCGCCGGTTTCGGTGAAGAGGGTGATGGTTTTCTGCGGCTTGCCCTGGTGGAGAATGAAAACAGGATCAGACAGGCATTAAAACAGATGCGCCGGGCCCTCTCGGATATCGACCAGGAGATAGCGGCCGGCGCCTTCGTGCTGGAGCCGACGAGTCCTGTGCTCTAAGTTTTTTCCGTCCATGCCTAAATTTTTCAGGGGTACGATATTTCTGGCCATTGTTGCCTGCCTGCTCTGGTCGTCGGCCTTCGCCGCCATCAAGATTGGTCTGCAGTATACACCGCCGCTGCAATTTGCAGGCATCCGGTTCATGCTGGCCGGGCTGTTGATCCTGCCGTTCTGCGGCGATCTTTGGCTGTATCTGAAAAATGTCATCGATCACCGCAAGACCGTGGTCCTGGTCTCTTTTTTTCAGACGACACTCTTGTACTTCTTGTTTTATCCCGGACTGAATATGCTGCCGGCGGCCATCGCCGCCATTATTACCGGATCTCAACCGTTGATCATCGCCGTGATCGCCCATTTCGTGGCCAGATCCGAACGGATGACGATAAGGAGGATGCTCAGTATCTTTCTTGGTCTTGCCGGGGTTGTGGTCATCAGCCTGAACAGAGGGGAGGTCACCTTGTCCGGCGGCAGTCAGTTCCTGGGACTGCTTCTCCTGCTTATCTCCAACGTTTCCGCCGGGGTCGGCGATATTATCGTATCAAGGCACAGGGCTCCGATTCCGCCGTTGACCTTGACCTCGTCGCAGCTCTTTCTGGGAGGACTGGTCCTGTTTCTGGTTTCCATTCCGATTGAGGGGGCGCCCGGCGGGTCGTATCCGGCTGCCTATTACGGCTCACTGGCCTGGTTGACCATTTTATCCGCGGCGGCATTTTCGATCTGGTTCAAGCTCTTGAAACGGGAGGGGACGCTTGTCGCCGACCTGAATATCTGGAAGTTTCTGATTCCGGTATCAGGCGCCTGCCTGAGCTGGATGCTCATCCCCGGAGAATCTCCGGAGTTCTCCTCGGTGATCGGCATGCTTTGTATTGCCTGTGCCCTGATGATTCTGAATGTCGGGAAAAAAGTGCACTATCCCCTACACCCATGATTTCCTCAAAAAGGAGAAGCGATATGGCCTTAAAAAAAGTCCTGCAGTACCTGGATGAGCATCAGGAAGAGCATCTCGGCCAGTTGTGCCGATTCCTGAAAATCAAGAGCATCAGCACCCAGAAGGAATTCCGGGGGGAGATCCGCCGGGCGGTGGATTTCCTGGCGGCAGAGCTTGCCGGCCTGGGGCTGCACCCGGAGGTCATCGAGACCGAGGGGCATCCTTTGGTCTATGCCCAGTCCGAACAGAGGCAAGGGAGGCCTACGCTTCTCTTCTACGGCCACTATGATGTCCAGCCGGTGGACCCTGTCGAGCTATGGGACAGCCCGCCCTTTGAACCGCTGATCAAGGACGGCTGGATCCATGCCCGGGGGGCAA
>JAJYAX010000013.1 GCA_021779275.1 Deltaproteobacteria bacterium
AAGAGAAGCACCTGAAAGATCGTTTCCTCCGCTGGAGACAATCTGTTCCAGATCATGCCACTCGACTGAAACATTCTCATCATTGAAGTTTATCTGCTGAAATATCTTCTGTGATTCAATATGAAGAAAGGTGATATGGGTGAGAATGTCATAAATTTCGGTCAAGCCGCGGGTGATGACAAAACAGATTTCCTTATCAGAGACAACATAGGATATCCTTCTCCTTTTTAGAGGAATAACCTCTTCAAAAGAGGTGTCCTGAAAATCTTCCTGGGCCGTCAGAATGATACGGTTACATTTTTCGATACCTCTGGGCATCCGGTCAATGACATACTCTAATCCCTTCAACTCAATTATACGGGGATCACTCATTGACCCATATATTTCCGGGTTGAAGAGTTTAAGGGCCTCGGAGAGTTTTTGTCCGGTTTTCCCGGAGGGCTTATAGTTGCCTCGCAGGGTCAACGCATCGGCCAGGGTCTTAAATGTCCGTATAGCGATCCGGGCCTTTTGTGATTTGGACAGTTCTTCCATCGGATCCTCCTGTTATTTTTAATCACCGATTTTCGCGAATACATCAGCGGATAACGCGCGTGGTCTTCCGGGATAATCGATACTCTGTCTAAGCTGTTGTATTTGAGCAATATTTACACTTTAAACGAGCCCCCGTAGGTTCATTTTGTTAATCTTTGTGACACTTTAATAGCCACTTCAACGCAACTTAAAACACAATCCAAGCTTGACATACCCCGATCACTGCACGAATAATGTATATATTATCATAGTATTGAGCGATGCTGTGAAATATTATCCAGCCGAAATGGCAATATTGTGTCAATTATGTGTTTTTAACTTGATTGTTATATGCGTCATATGCACAATGCGAGGTATGAGAGATGCCAAATTTTTCACTCGGCCAATCGATAAATGGCAGCGCCGGTACGAAGCCCTGCGAGCCTCTTTTGTCGATCATTTGCCTGACCAACTTGTTGCCGAACGTTTCGGCTTCAGTCTTGGCGACCTGCGCCTATTGCGACATCAATTCCGTCATGAGAAGATCAACTTTTCCGAACCACCCGCCGAAGGCGGCAGCCCCAGACGGAAAGTCACTACCGAAACCCGGCAGAAAATTGTCTCATGGCGCCGGCAAAACCTTTCAGCCGGTGAGATCACCCAACTGCTCAGCGAGGAAGGCATAGACATTTCCGTGCGAACAATCGAACGTGTCCTGGCCGAAGAGGGCTTTAAAAAGCTTCCTCGCCGGACCCAACTTAAAACCGGGCGCACCGTTACAGGGGCCGAAGTTCCGCAACGGGCTGAGGCGATCACCCTTACGCAACTTGACGGACATCGTCTTACTTCCGCCGGGGCAGGAGTATTTCTTTTTGCTCCGTTCATGGCACAGCTCCGCCTTGATGAAGTGGTTCGGGCGGCTAATCTTCCGGGAAACAAGAGCATCTCGGCCACAAACTATTTTTTGTCTTTTCTTGGCCTCAAGCTCCTCGGTACCGAGCGATACGCCCATGTTGGCGAGCATGTCTTCGATCAGGGACTGGGGCTTTTTGCCGGGCTCAATGTCTTGCCGAAGTGTACTGCGCTGTCTACCTACTCTTTTTCGCTTGACGCCGCTCATCTTCTGCGTCTGCAGGAGGCGTTTGTTCGTCACGTTCTGCGGCTTGGCCTTTGTAATGGCGGTATTGTCAATCTCGATTTCCATACCATTCCTCACTTTGGTGATGAGTCAGTGCTCGAAGAACACTGGGCCGGCGCCAGAGGCAAGCGGATAAAGGGGGCCTTGACTCTCTTCGCCCAAGATGCCACAAGCAAGCTCATCCTCTACTTCGCTGCAGATATTCAGCGCGATGAGGCCGATGACCAAGTACTTGCCTTTCTTTCCTTTTGGCGGAGTGTCAACCAGTCAACGCAGCCCACATTTATCTTCGATTCCAAGCTTACCACCTATGAAAATCTCTCCGAACTCAACCTGCAGAACATCAGGTTTATATCCCTGCGCCGCCGGGGTCATAAACTAGTCGAGGAAGTGGAACGGCTTGAACCCTGGACGCATATCAATATTCCGCACGATAAGCGTAAGTATCCAAAACCATTGGTTCATATATCAACAATCGAACTCAGGGGCTACGAAGGAGAGCTGCGACAGATTATCGTACGCGGCAACGACCACGAGAAACCTGCTTTTCTGATCACCAACGACTTCGAGACACCCGTAGAGTTGGTGGTCGGCAACTACGCCCGTCGCTGGCGCGTTGAAAACGGTATTGCCGAGGCTATCAAATTTTTCCATCTCAACGCCCTCTCTTCCCCGATCTTGACCAAGGTTCACTTCGATGTTGTGATGACCATGATCGCGGATACACTGTACAGCCGACTGGCTCAGCAGCTTCGAGGTTTTGAGGATTGCGATGCCCCCAAAATCTTCCGCGATTTTGCCAAAGGCAAGGGCGACATTGAGGTGCGCGGCGACAGCATCAACGTAAGTTTCTCAAAGCGTGCTCATAATCCCATCCTGCGGGCGGTTGCGTGGCAGAATCTGCCTCACGAAATCCCTTGGTTTGATGGGGCAAAGTTGACCTTGCAATTCAACTGATCTGGTCGACGTAGACGTTATTGCCTGTGTCTGTTAAACTCGACGCAAAAATCGGTACTGAACTGAAAGGGGACCATGGCGCAATAGTCGGAAAGATGCAAGGCATCTCCGCAGAAGATGTCACCCCTGAAAAAATTAACTCCTGCTTTAGATACTTGCGTGTTTTTTAAGAGGTTGAATCTCTCCACGATACATCTGCTTGGAAGGACCATATGGCGAAAAAGATCCTCAAAACAATCCTGATTGTGACTTTGCTGGCATTCCTGGTTGCCGCAACAGTCGGATACAGAGCGAAACAGAAACTGGCTGCATACTGTCATGAGACGACTCCAGGAACCCCCATGGTCAACGCGGTTGAAAAAGCCGGAAAAATGGGATTCCATTATTTTGGAAGCTCCTGCCCTCAGGGAAACACATGTAAGGCATTTGTCACCTCCGGCGGTGTTATGGGACGGATTGTCTGTGAAATTGAATATAATGACGGTCGAATCGTTAAAACATCCTTGAACGTGAACGATTAACCGACTGAAATGGAAAATCCCGTGAAAATTATCAGGTACACTGGAGTTCTGTTCAATCAGGAGAAACTCTGGCAGGGGCCTGCAAAACAAGACAGAACGCCACGACCTGAAAGAGACTCACCATTTTTCCATCATAATTTCTGATCGTTTTCGCCTGTATTCCTCTTCGTCAATCAGCCTCTCCTGCCGCAGGGATTCAAGCTTTTTCAGTTTCGTCTCGAAATCCATCCCAACAGCCGGTTGACCGGTCTCCAGGCTCTCTATTTCTATACATGGCGGCAGATAAAATTTTGCATTTTCCTCTTTTAACAATCTATATTTACGACGTTTTGTCTTGATTTATGCGCATCTATTTATGACGCTATGTATATTTCCGTCATGGCTGGCGGTTTCCGGAAAAAAAGGACAAGGAATCCATAGATTATCATTGAGCTGCAGGCCGCAATCCAGATGATCATAAATATCAAGGCAAACATCCTCGCCTCTCCTTCTGCGGATGAACAGAGAAAAATACCGAAGGGGAGGAACAGGCTCGCTACTACAATCTGGACGACAGATGCTGCTTTTGACGGTTTCACATATGCTTTATTGTGCATTTCTTGCCCTCGAAGAAAGTCTGAGATACTAAAGGAACCTCCTCTATATTCACATTCCGAATAGGTACGAGTGTAGCGTAATGCCCTCCGATGTCAAGCAGTTCCCAATTATTCCCGCGCTCAACAATCACTTCGTTATGCATAATTTTATAGGCCTTGCAGATGGTACTTACGCGATGAGCTCAGACAAAACAGGTATGGTAAGGCATACATTGCCGCAGGGATTCTTGATCAGTTTTTCCCTTCAAAAGGGTTTTATAATTTCTAAAGTAAGGGAGCTCCTTCTGGGTCAGAAGACGGGGACGTTCAGGGACTATCACCCAGTCCAATCAGCAGGACTTTGAACGGAGAATACCGAAAACTTCTATCCCTTGACAAGGGAAGCGTGAAACAGTAATAAAAGATAATTAGCAGCTCAGGTACTTTAAAATATCCAGTCATGGTATTTTAAAGTTTAATAGGGAACTTCGTGTAAATCGAAGACGGGCCCGCCGCTGTAACCGGGGACAAGCCCTGCACTTTGCCACTGTTTGCCATTCTTCCCGCCAGGGAAGAGAGCCAAATGGGAAGGCGCGGGAAAAGGACGATCCGGAAGTCAGAAGACCTGCCTGGGCGATTGTATCATATTATCGAGGACAGATCATATGATAAAGATTTACGGATAGTTTGGGACATCCCGGATCGATTCTTCAATTGGTCCGGGATTTTTTTCCTGGACCGGATCAAGGAACAGGAAACGAGAGTGAGACCCGCCCTTTTCATTTCCCTGCTTGCGGTGGTGCTGGCGACGACCATTGTCATGGTGACAGGGATGGGATTTCTCAAGATCAGTCCGGCCGAAGTCGTGCAGGTACTCTTGTCAAGGATCACGGGAAAGGCCCTGCCCGGAACATTCAACGCGGTCTTTCCTCTGGTGGTCATGGATGTCAGGCTGCCCCGGATCTTGACCTCGGCCATCGTCGGCGGCGGGCTTGCGGTCGCCGGAGGTGTCTTTCAGGCCATTCTCTTAAATCCCCTGGCTGACCCCTACACCCTGGGAATCTCCTCTGGAGCCGCCTTCGGGGCCGCCATGGTGTTGATACTGACCATCTTCGGCATCAGTCTTCCCGTCTGGGTCTCCGTGCCGCTCTTTGCCTTTCTCGGAGCGCTGGCGACCCTTTTCGCGGTCTTTGCGCTGGCGTCGCCGCATGACAATTATTCCTCCAACACGCTCATTCTCTCCGGGGTCATCATCGCCTCGATCCTGTCCGCCGGGATCGGTTTTATCAAATATCTGGCCGATGAGAAGGTCGGGATCATCATCTTCTGGCTTATGGGAAGCTTTGTCGGCAAGTCCTGGACCGATGTGATTCTCACCTTGTCCTTCACCCTCCCCGGAGTCCTGGTCATACTCTATTTCACCCGCGACCTGAACATCATGGCACTGGGGGCGCGCACTGCCGAATCCCTAGGGGTTGAAACGGGAAAAACACGGAAGATCCTCCTGGTCTGGGCCTCCCTGATTACCGCGATCTGCGTATCCGTTTCCGGAATCATCGGTTTTGTCGGTCTTATCGTCCCCCACCTCCTGCGCCTTCTACTCGGCCCCGATAACCGCGTCCTGATCCCGGCCTGTTTTTTCGGCGGGGCGATCCTGCTCCTCTTTGCCGATACCATTACCAGGGCCATATTGCCTTCCGAACTCCCCATCGGCGTCCTGACCTCGCTGATCGGCGGCCCGTTTTTCTGTTATATCTTCCGCAAAAGGCAAGGCGGGATGCGATGATGGCCGCTTCTTCCCAGTCTGTTTATACCATCCGCGATGGATGCTTCGGATATACGAATACCCCCGTGCTGGACGACATCAACCTCTCCATCTCCAGAGGAAAGTTTTATGGCCTGATCGGCCCCAACGGTTCCGGCAAGACGACCCTGCTGGACATGCTTGCAACCACAACGCGACCGGACCGGGGGGAGGTCCTCTTCAAAAATCGGCCGGTAGCCTCCTACCGCCGACAGGAACTGGCCCGCCTGATCGCCCTGGTTCCGCAGGATTTCACCCTGGGATTCGATTATACGGTCTTTGATGTGGTCCTGATGGGCCGTCATCCCCATATCCCCCGCTTCTCAAACCCATCCGCCAAGGATCTTGATCTGGTGGAGAATGCCCTGACCCTTATGGATATAACAAGTCTCAGGGATCGGGCGGTCACCGATCTTTCCGGTGGTGAAAAGCAACGGGTTGTCGTCGCCAGGGCCCTGGCCCAGGACACCGAAGTCCTCATCCTGGACGAGGCGACCTCCAATCTCGACATCCGGCATACCATTGAGATCATGCGGGTGATATACGGCCGTGTCGTAAAAACGGCAGTGACCGTTGTCGCGGCCATTCACGACCTCAATCTCGCCGCCGCCTTCTGTGATGAATTGGTCGTTCTTGATAAGGGCAGGATTGTCGCCGGCGGCCCGGTTCAGGAGATCCTTACCAACGAGCTTATCCGGCAGGTCTTTTCCGTGGAAGGCCATGTCTACCTGCATTCCCACACGCAGACACCTCGCGTTGAATATGAACTTAACAAAAACGACACAGGCTGATGTCCAGCTCAGGAATATTTTTTATATCCGCACTGTAACATGCTGGCAATACTAATTTTCATACCATAACCTCAACCTAAACAACCAGATAATGCCATCGACACTCTACATCATAGGAACCGGCCCGGGCGATCCCGAGCTGCTTACCGTCAAGGCCATCAATGCCTTGAAAAAATGTCCTGTTTTCGTCACCCCGAAAGGCTCTCCCAACGGAAACTCCACCGCCCTCTCCATCGTCAAACAGGCTGTGGATACCCGCGGCAAGGAGATCATGGAACTTCATTTCCCCATGATAAAGATCCATATCGGCACGATGCCGATAACCGAGGTGCGTGAGGCATGGCAGCATGCCGCCCGGACCGTTCTGTCGCTTCTTGAACAAGGGAAGGATGTCGCCTTTCCCACCCTGGGCGATCCCGCAGTTTATTCAACCGGCTATTATCTCTATGAAAATATTATGGAGATCGATCCCGCCGCCTGCGTCAAATTTATCTCCGGCATTACCGCAATGAGCAGTTGCTCTGCCGCAACGGCCATCCCGGTCTGTCTTGGCGATGAGATGCTAGCAATTATTCCGGCTACCTTCAGAGACCATCGCTTGCGTCAAACCCTGGAGATATTCGACACTGTGGTCCTGATGAAGGTGCATAAGGTTATTCCCCATCTCTGCACATTGTTGGGAGAACTTGGACTGCTGGGTAAATCCGTTCTGGTGGAACGGGCCGGAATGGATAATGAGCGGGTAATCAACGACCTGACCACCATCACCGAACCGCCTCACTATTTTTCAACTATAATTGTCAGAAAAAAAGGATAGCTGCATGAATAAAAAGATCTTAATCGCCACGGATGGCTCAACATACAGCAATCAGGCGCTTGTCTATGCAGCAAAGATGTTCGGAGACAGGCAGGACATACGCTTTCATCTTCTGAACTGTACGGCTCCAAGCCATGGCGCCCTGCCTGAACCGGTGAATAACCAGAGCTCACTCTTCCCCATCTCCGAGGAAAACACCAATAGATGTAAGGCCGCCAACACCTGTCTGCAGCAGGCGAAAGAACGTCTATGCCGATTGGAAATCACAGCTGATCGCATCACATCTTCTGTGGTGGCCGCCGATAATATCGCACGGGCAATCCAAGGTGAAGCGGAACACCTGCTGGTGGACTGCATAGTGGTCGCCAGGAGAGGCATCGGTTTTGTCGGTGAAATGCTCCTCGGTTCGGTCTCCGCCGATCTCTTCAGAAAATGCCATCGAATACCCCTGTGGATCATCGATGGAGAGGTCATGTCAAAGAACATCCTCGTCTCCGTGGATGGATCCTGTCATTCCCTGATGGCTGTCGACCACCTGGCGCATATCGTTTCGGGAAGGGAGGATGTCCAGATCTTTCTCTATCATTTTAAGAGATTTTTTCAAGGAAAGGCCGGCTTGCAGGAACAACTGCATCCGAAATGGGATGAGGACTGGTGCAAGACCTATCTTACCGGGAACAATTCCATCTACGACGCCCCCTTGCAACTGCTGCGCGAGGCCGATATCCCGGAGGGCCGGGTCACCATCCTGCCGGAATCAAAACACATTGATGAGAGCAGCAGTATGATAAACCAGGCGCGTCGGCATCAATGCGGCACAATAGTCATGGGTAGGCCCCGCGCCGGGATGACGCGGAGCATATGGGGAGAGGTCGCCAGCCGGACCATTAAAAATACCCAGAACATGACCTTATGGATTGTCGGGTAAGGAAGAAGACCGCCCCTTCTTTTCCGGCTGACCGGGCTCGACGACCGCGATGGCCATGCGGGCCGGGTCAAGATATTGCTTAGCCAATGCATCAATATCCTTGCATGTTATTGCCTCAAAATCGCCGAAGATGGTCGTGGGCCATTCCAGCTGCTGCGGATGCCTGGCGGAAAGGGACAAGACCGTATCCAGCCAATACCCGTTGGTCCGGACCATATCCTTCAAGGATGTAAGAAGCGGGGCCTTGGCCCGTTCAAGTTCTTCCTCCGTACATCCTTTTTTTTGCAGATCATCCCCAATCCGTATAACTGCGTCCTTGACCTGCTCAATGGCTGCGGGATCGACAACGATCTGCGTCTGAAGCAGACCATATCCCGGGAAAATCCGACTGGAAGAATTGAACACTACCGGCGAGTAGGTGGCGCCCAGTTCCTCCCGAACTTTCTTCCGCAACAGGTCGGAAAAGATAGAGGCCAGCATGTTCAGCCGTCTGGTCCTGCCGATATCCCAGAAGTCCGCCGTGGGCCAGGCAACCACAACCATGGCCTTATTGATGGTGGAATCGACCGTGATCCGCAGCTGTTTACCTGCCGGAAAGGCAATCGTGACAGCCTCCGGCGCGGGCGGGCTCTTCCTCATGGCCAGATCGCCGAAATACCGGCCAGCCAAAGCTACCATGTGATCACGGTCAAAATCACCCACGATGGATATCTCCAGAGGACTGTCTGCAATCGCAGGGAGAAGCCACGCTTTCATCTGGGCGAGGGTCAATTTTGAAAAATCTTCCCATGGAGGCAAACCGGAGTGGGCATACCCTCCTGCCAGAAATTTCTGGACATGCAAGGCCATCCCCCCATTGATATCCCTCTGCAGATTGCTGTACATCTGCTTGAAGTTTTCCATGGAAACCTGATACGCATCGTTGCGGATCCCCGGGTCTACCATGACAGTCCGCAGGACCTGAAACAATAAGTCCATATCTTTCGCGACGGCGGTTCCCACCCAGCTGAAAGACGAGTCATTGACCTGAAAATTGAGACTCACAGTGCTTCCGGTAAGGACGCGGCCAAGGTCGGACTCCGTCAGGCGGCCGCTGCCCGAACCGTTCACCACCGCCTGGCTCAGCATCGCCAGGCCGGGAACAGGTTCGCCCTGCTTCCCCTCACCGAAATCCAGCCGGAGTGCAACCGTATCCTTCTTAAAATCGGTTTTCTTCAGATTGAGAATCACCCCGTTTTCAAAGACCAGTCTCTCGGCCTTAATGGCTGTTAATGGAAGAGCGGCAGGATGAACCTCCGTTGCCGCAGGCTTAAGATACGGGAATTCCACCGCTGTCTGAGCAGCTTGGGCTCCCACCGCCTCTTTCCGTGAACGTTCAAAGACGTCCTTGATCAGTGCCTCGGGCGTATCCGATGAAATTTTTTCATTGCCGGTCACCTCGACAAGACGATTCGGGTGCGCCCAGACGGAAGCGAAGGCCTTCTGCACATCCTGCAGGCGCATCTGTTGCAAAACCGGCCCGAAGAGTTCTTTTTCCTGCTCGGGCGACTGAAAGACCCTGTTCTGGTTCAGGTTGTTGATGATTTCACCGGCAAGCGACAGGGAGTTGCGCGTTCCCGCAGTAAGAACTGCTGAGTCAAGACCTGCCAGGGTCTCCTTCTTAACTCGCTGGAATTCCTCTTCGGAAAACCCATAATCCAGGGCCTGACGCAGGGTATGATCCATGACCTGCACGGCGGCCTGCCATTTCTCCGGGTCGGTCGACACTGACAGAACCCCATACCCTACCCGGCCAAGCATCTCTCCCGTGGCATATTCACCTTTGGAAAATGGGGTGGCGGGATCTTCGGTCAATTTTTCCAGGCGATGCATCATCATTGCCGCCGCAAGATTTTGTCTCAGTTCCCGCACCTGCAGACCGAAGGAATCATTCTTCTTTTTTTCATCCCAGACTGTCTCTATGACCACCTTGGTTGAACCCATCTCCGGCTCAAAATGATAAAAGGCCTCCAGACCGGAATGTTTCAGATGACCGAAATCGGGACAATGCGGCTGAACTCCACGGCCGGAAAGGGACGCAAAGCGTTCCTTGATCAGAGGTTCCGCCTGGACCGGATCAAAGTCGCCGACCATCACCAGAATCATATCTTCAGGCCGGTACCAGGTGTCATAATACGCCTTCAAAAGAGTGTGATCAGCCTTCTCCAGCGTCTCCGGGACACCAATAGGGAAGCGCTCGGGAGGTCTTGTCCCCAGAAGGGAAAACTTTTGGCTGGCGACCATGGTCCGATAGGAGGCGGAGTCCCGGGCCCGCTTCTCAGACAGGATGACCCCGCGCTCCCTGTTGATTTCTTTGTCAAGCAGCAGCGCTCCCCCGGCAAAATCAGAGAAGACGAGCAAGCCTTTTCCCAGCTCTTGCGGGGTCCCCTTGGGGAGAACAATATTATAGACGGTTTCATTATATCCGGTATGGGCGTTGGTATCGCCGCCGAAGCTCATCCCCAGCGACTGGAAATAATCAATAAGCTCACCCGGTTTAAAATGAGTAGAACCATTAAACACCATATGTTCAAGGAAATGGGCAAGTCCGCGTTGCTCCTCAGTCTCATTGAGTGATCCGGTTTGGACATCGAGATACATGCCGACCCGGTCACGCGGCTCTTTGTTTTCCAGCAATACATAACGAAAACCATTTTTAAGCCTGCCGAAGATAAGCCGGGGATCGGGTTTCAGATTGCTCGTTTCATGGGGCCACCTGGTCGACAAGCAGGAGGTATCGGCCCGGGCGGGGATCTCGCCGCAGAAAGCAAAAAGGGGGAAAAGAAGGGTAAATACGATGAAAGCTATGCCGGCTTTTCTCTTGTTCATTGATATACGATAGGGTCGCAGGTTATACTTCGGGAGAAACGGGTAAATACGGTAATATGTTTTTTAAAATACATCAGAGTCTTACAAATACAAGAGACATGCTCTTCTCAGGGGAGTGAAAAATGCAATTGCAGGGTAAAACAGTCATTATTGCCGGGGCCTCACGACCGGTCGGCAGGGAAATCGCCAGAAAATTCGCTCAGGAAGGTGCCAATCTTGTTCTCCCCTATTATGACTGGCCGGAATCCACCGAGGAGATGAAGAAAGAGTTCGGGAGCTTAAACACCCCCCATATCGCCCTGCCTGTGGATCTCAGGAATTCCGGCCAGGTCAAA
>JAJYAX010000457.1 GCA_021779275.1 Deltaproteobacteria bacterium
AATATCTTCTTTGCCGGTTGCAACCTGCATTGCATCTATTGCCAGAATCACCAGATTTCCGGCGCGCAGGGCCGGAAATTCAGCCCTGCCCTCTCTCTCTCTGAGCTTATCGGCCGCATCACCGCCGTCCTGGATCAGGGCATCGAGAACATCGGCCTTGTGTCCCCGTCCCATATGGCGCCGCAGGCCAGGACGATTATCGAGGAGTTGCATCGGCTGGGATATTTCCCGATTGTCGTCTACAATACCAACGCCTATGAAAAGGTCGAGGTGCTCCGCTTGCTGGAAGGCCTGGTGGATGTCTACCTGCCCGACTTTAAATACATGGACGCCGGGCTTGCCGCCCGGTGGTCGAGGGCGGCCGATTATCCGGAGGTGGCCTGCGCCGCCATCAAGGAGATGTACCGGCAGAAGGGCAACCGGCTCCTCGTAACCGACAGTGGAAAAATCAGCTCCGGGCTGATCGTCAGACACCTGGTCCTGCCGGAGGCGGTCGCCAACAGCATCGGGGTCTTCAGGTTCCTGGCCTCAGAGCTCTCCTGCCGTCTGGCCGTGTCCCTGATGGCCCAATATCACCCTACCAGCAATACCATGTCACTGCCGCCCCTGCACAGGAAGATCACGGCAGCGGAATATCAACAGGTGGTGTGCGAGGTCGAAAGGCTCGGCTTTGAAAACGGCTGGTTCCAGGACTATGACAGCGCGGAGGTCTATCTCCCCGATTTCACCTTGCCCGAGCCCTTCAGCGGGTAGGCGGCATCGATCAATGCAGGATCTGACTCAGAAATTGCTTGGTCCGTTCATTCTGAGGATGGTAAAAGAAGTCATCCGGATTGTTCTCTTCGACAATCTGACCGGCATCCATAAACAGGACCCGGTGGGCGACACTCCGGGCAAAGCCCATCTCATGGGAGACCACCAGCATGGTCATGCCCTCCTGCGCCAGATCGATCATGACATCCAGGACCTCTTTGACCATCTCGGGGTCCAGCGCACTGGTGGGCTCGTCAAAGAGCATGACCATGGGCTTCATACAGAGACTGCGGGCAATGGCCACCCGCTGCTGCTGACCTCCCGAGAGCTGACCCGGAAACTTTTTCGCCTGCTCGGCGATCCGCACCTTTTCCAGGTAGTACATGGCCGTCTCCTCGGCCTCGGAGCGGGGCGCCTTCCGCACCCAGAGGGGTCCCAGGGTGAGATTTTCCAGGATGGTCAGATGGGGAAAGAGGTTGAAGTGCTGAAAGACCATCCCCACCTCCGTCCTGATCTTTTCGATGTTCTTGATATCGTTGGTCAGTTCGATATTATCCACGACAATGCGGCCGCGCTGATGCTGTTCCAGCCGGTTGATACACCGGATCAAGGTCGACTTGCCGGAACCGGACGGACCGCAGATAACGATGCGCTCCCCCTTCTGCACGGTAAGATTGATATCCGTGAGGACATGAAAATCCCCGTACCACTTATGCATGTTGATAATCTTGATAAGGGGCTCGTTTAGGTCCAGGCTCCGAGGGACTTCTTCTCTCATTTCTTCGTTTTCACTGTAGAGTTATTCTTATAAAAACCGTACCCTGACCGCAAATTTTCAGCTGCGCTTCGATCTTCATGTCTTCAGTTCCTTTTCCAGGCTGCGGCTGAAGTTGGACATGGCGAAGCAGCCCCCGAAATACAGCAGGGCTATAAAGATATAGGCCTCGGTGCTGAATCCCGACCATTCAGGATTGGACAGGGTGACCTGCGTGGTCTTCATCAGATCGAAAAGGCCGATGATGATCACCAGGGACGTGTCCTTGAAGGCCGAGATCAGGATGCTCACCGTCGGCGGGATGACTATCTTCAGGGCCTGCGGCAGGACGATCAGGCGCATCTTTTGCGAATAATCCAGACCAAGGGCCTCCGCCGCCTCATACTGCCCCTTCGGGATCGCCTGCAGTCCGCCCCGCACCACCTCGGCAATATAGGCGGCCGTGAACATGATGATGGCCACCTGGGCCCGCAGGATCTTGTCGATGGTGATCCCTTCCGGCAGGAACAGCGGAAACATCACCGACGACATAAAAAGAAGACTGATCAAGGGCACACCGCGGATCATCTCGATATAGACCACACTGAGCGTCTTTATGGCCGGCAGGGAAGACTTGCGTCCCAGGGCCAATAAGACCCCGAGAGGATAGGCCGCCGTCAGACCGAAAAGAGACAGCATCAGGGTCAGGATAACACCGCTCCATTTCGTGGACTCAACCACCGTCAGACCCAAGAGTCCGCCCCGCATAATCACCCCCATGACCGCAACCCCTCCCAGCCAGACAAAGAGCAGAGTCTTGTTCCAATAGCGCCGGTTATGGCTGAAGATGACCAGGATGATGAAAATAATAAGGGAGACCGCCGGGCGCCATTGTTCATCGTAGGGATAAAACCCGAAGAGGATAAAGCGAAAATTCCGGGTGACGACCGACCAGCAGGCGCCGGTCGATTCTCTGCAGACCTGTGCCGGCGCGGACCAGACGCAATCGAAAAAAGCCCATCTGACAAGAGGCGGAACAAGCTTATAGAAGGAAAAGAGGAAGAAAATCGTCAACAGTGAATTCAAGGGGCTGTTGAACAGATTGGCCCTCATCCAACCAATGACGCCGACACTGGTCGCCGGCGGC
>JAJYAX010000458.1 GCA_021779275.1 Deltaproteobacteria bacterium
GGCGTCGAAGGAGTCTTCGGCTGAAAAGACCGAAGCGATGCCGCCCTGGGCGTACTTGGTGGCTGATTCGGAGATATCGCGTTTGGTAACGATGGCGACGCTGCCATGGTTGGCTGCCTGGAGGGCATAGGAGAGACCGGCGATGCCGCTGCCGATGACCAGAAAATCGCTTTCGATACGCATGAGAGGAGTTCCTTCCTGATGGTGTATACGATAATTTGTGAATTATTTACTTCGGCATCTTTTTTGTCAAGCAGAGAGGACGGGTTGATGCTTTATTGATGGACTTTTACGGTCGCCTGCGTGATTATCGGGGAGAAATTCCGCAATGAAAGGATGTTACCTTAATGCTGATCGCTGACCTGCACATCCATTCACGATACTCTCGCGGCTGCAGCCGCGACCTGACCCCGGAAACTCTCTGGTGCTGGTCGCAGCTCAAGGGCATCGATGTCGTTGGTACGGGTGACTTTACCCACCCCGGATGGATCGCCGAGCTGCGGGACAAGCTGGAACCTGATGACAGCGGCCTGTTGAGGCTGCGCGCCGGTCTGACGCTGCCGGAGGTGTATCCTTCGTGCCGCTCCGATGTCCGATATCTACTGACCGCCGAGATCAGCTGCATCTACCGTCGTCATGAGCGCACCCGCAAGGTTCATCTCGTGCTGCTGGCCCCTGATTTCGATACGGTCCTCGGGATAAACGCCGCCCTGGCCAAAATCGGCAATCTGGCCTCGGATGGCCGCCCGATCCTGGGGCTGGATGCTTATAGATTGCTTGAAATGATGCTGTCCATCTCGCCGGAAATACAGGTGATCCCCGCCCATGCCTGGACGCCGCACTTCTCCGTCTTTGGTGCCTTTTCAGGATTCGACTCCCTGGAGGAGTGCTTTGGCGACCTGACGCCATACATTCGGGCCATCGAGACCGGCCTCTCCTCGGACCCCGCCATGAATCGCCGTCTGCCCGACCTGGATGGAATCCAGCTGCTCTCCTGTTCCGATGCCCACTCTCCCGCCAAGCTCGGACGCGAGGCTACGCTCTTCGATATCGAGCCGGGTTACGGCGCCGTCATCTCGGCACTGGCCACCGGTGCCGGGCTGGCCGGAACAATCGAGTTCTTTCCCCAGGAGGGCAAGTACTACCTGGACGGTCACCGCGCATGCGGCATCTGCTTGCAGCCGGAGCAGACCCGCTCGTATGGCGGACGTTGCCCTGTCTGTGGCGGAAAATTGACCGTTGGGGTGCTGCACCGGGTGGAAGAGTTGGCCCGACGGTCGCTGGCGGAACAGCCGGACCGCTTCCCGCCCTTCGAGTCGCTTGTGCCGCTGGCGGAACTGATCGCCTCGGTTGTGGGGTTCGGCACTGCCTCAAAGCGTGTCCAGTCAGTGTACCATGGCCTGCTGGAGGGGCTGGGGAACGAATTTCATATCCTGCGCCAGGCGACGGAGGCCGACATTGCACACGCTTCTTCGCAGGAAGTGGCCACGGCCATTGTCAACATGCGTCGGGGGATAGTCCGGATCAATCCTGGCTACGACGGTGAGTTTGGCAAGATCATGCCGGTTGCAGCTTGACGCATCTGTGTAATTGAGGTAGTTTCCCCGCAGAACACCGTTAATTCCGGAGGTTAAACCGTTCATGCGCGTGATTGCGGGGAGTGCCAGGGGGCTGAAACTGACCGCACCGGCGGGGTTGCAGACCCGACCCACCGCTGACCGGGTCAAGGAGTCGCTCTTCAGCATCATTGCAAGTCGCCGGAACCTTGCTGGCGCCCGGATTCTTGATATCTGCGCCGGTACCGGCAGTCTGGGGATCGAGGCCCTTAGCCGGGGTGCCGCCAGTTGCTGTTTTATCGAACAGGAGCGCCCGGTACTGGCCCTTCTCGAAAAGAACCTTGCCAGGGTCGGTCTGGACGGAAGAGCGGAATGTCTATCGCTGGACGCCATGAAAGGACTTAACCTGCTGTCCCGGCAGGGGAAGCAGTTTGATATCGCTTTCTTCGATCCACCATATTCATCAAATCTCTATGCCACGGTGCCAGAGGCTTTAAGCACTCTCTCACTACTATCCGATGAAGGCCTGCTGGTGGCCGAGTGTTCCGCGCGGACCGCACTGGCCAAACGGTATGACTCACTTGTCAGGATCGACCGCCGCGTCTATGGCGACACGGCACTTGAATTTTTCGTCCGGGAGAACCCATGAAGAAGATCGCTGTCTATCCGGGATCGTTCGATCCGATTACCTATGGCCACCTGGACATTATCAATCGCGGTCTGAAGGTTTTTGACGAGATCATTGT
Organism: Deltaproteobacteria bacterium; assembly: GCA_021779275.1. GTDB lineage: Bacteria > Desulfobacterota > Desulfobulbia > Desulfobulbales > Desulfocapsaceae > CAIUQR01. The sequence goes on from JAJYAX010000458.1 coordinate 2,303, forward strand.
AGCGGTTGCCTGCAACTCACAGAAAAATGCGCTCTTCAGCTTCGATGAAAGGGTTGACATGATCAGGCAGGTAGTCGGAGGGCAGGAACGGGTCACGGTTGACACCTTTACGGGACTTCTGATAGATTACGTTGCCCACCGGAAGGCACATGTGGTCATCAGGGGATTGCGGGCCATTTCGGATTTTGAATACGAATTCCAGATCGCCCAGATGAACAGCTGCATCAGCCAGAATGTAGAGACGCTGTTCATGATGACCTCCTTGCAGTACGGTTACCTTTCATCCTCCATTGTCAAGGAGGTCTGCTCGCTCAATGGCAACATTGACGGTTTTGTCCCCCCGGAA
>JAJYAX010000459.1 GCA_021779275.1 Deltaproteobacteria bacterium
CCATGTTCAAGGCCCCGGCACGGCCTAAAGAAAGAATTCGATATTCCCGCCGGGAGATTCTGGCGGGACTTGCCGAATCGGCCTGGGAGATCCCCCTGCCGGTTATCATCCTGGGCGGCATTTACGGCGGATTTTTATTGGCAAGCGAGGCGGCGGCGGTCACCGCGCTCTACGTCATGATTGTCGAGACCTTTATCTACAAGGATATTTCGGTCTCCCGGCTTCCCCGGATCATGGGAAAAGCCATGATGCTTTTCGGCGGCATCCTGGTCATCCTGGCGGCATCCATGGCCACCACCAACTACCTGGTGGACCAGGAAATCCCGGTTCGTCTTTTTCATTTTATCCGGACCTATATCGACAGCAAGTACACCTTCCTCTTGCTCTTGAACATCTTTCTGCTCATCGTCGGCTGCATGCTGGATATCTTTTCGGCCCTGGTACTGGTGGTCCCGCTCATTCTGCCTATGGCCATCGGCTATGGTATCGATCCCATCCATCTGGGCATCATCTTTCTGACCAACCTACAGATAGGCTACAACACCCCTCCGGTCGGCCTCGATCTTTTCATGGCCGCCTACCGTTTTCAAAGACCGATTCTCGAACTGTACCGCGCCTCTCTCCCCTTTCTGGCCCTGATGCTCCTGACCCTGGCGGCCATTACCTATATGCCGTGGCTGAGCCTGATCTTCATCCGGATCTGGGGATAAATATTTTTAGCCAACTGATCGTCAGGAATTCTTCATCATGATCTGAAAATATTTCTGCACAAATCGTCCCGAGACCGTATCGAAATTTGAAAACCCTCCCGTTCAAGCAGCGCGGAGATGAAATCCAGGCGCAGCAGATGGCCGGAAAAACCAGCTCCGCCGCCGGAAAAGCGAAACTGACAATAGTTGGTTGCACTGTCCTCTCCGCAGAGGACATCGACCAGGGTAAAATGATAGCCGAAGCGCATGATGAGATTGACATAATCGGCCCCGAGCACCGCATAGCTGGCAAATTCCCCGGCATCGGGGCTGGAAAGACCATCGGCCATGGCCAGATCCCCGAAGCGCGCCCAGTCAAGATGCGCCCGATCCTGCCAGTGCACGGAGGGGTGGGTGAGCCCGATCTGACCTGCTCCAGCCCGACATTCTCTCCCGGTACCGGAGATGGCTCCAGGCCGCCGCCCATATCGACCACGAAGACATCAAAGGGCAGCTCCGTCAGCAGTTTTTTCCGATGACGGGCCGGAGATCCCCAGGGAAAACATGGTCCTGACCACATGGATGAGCAGATGGCCGGCATCCCGCCGGGCCGGAGCGCAGGAATAGACGACCCCACCGGCAAGAGCATCAGGACCGCCATGGGGGTTTCTTCGTCGCTGAGCCCGCAGCCAGAAGTTGCCCAAAGGCGTCATAGGTGTCACGCAGGACAAGGCCTGGTGCCAAAAGATGGTAGGTCCAATATTTAAAAATGCATTGCGCGTGTTGGGCTTGTCTTTTCAACCATCGAAAGCCAAAACCGCAGGCCGTTTCTTCAAAAAAGGCGGGTGTTGCCCGCCCTTTTTGAAACTACCTTACATTGACCTTTTTTTCAATATACCCCCAGCAGGTTCAATGCCAGAAGGCCCAGGCCGACACAGGCTATACGCTTTACCACCATCGGGCTCACCCGCTTGGCGATCTGCGGACCGAAATAGCCGCCCAACAAGGCCGCCGGGAACATGGCGAGAAAGAAGATCAGGTCGAAATTGCCGAACTGATAATGCCGGATGGTGCTGATCGAGGTATTGAAAAAAATAGCCAAGAGCGAGCTGCCGACAACGAGGTACATGGGCAGCCGCAGGGCAACGGTCATGAGCGGCACCATGAATGGCCCGCCGCCGAAACCGAACATCGACGACATGATGGCGATGAGAAAACCCCCGATACAGCCGACGACCATATTTACATGAAACTCCTGACCCCAGAATTCTACTTTCATAACGGATTCCTCCTTGTAATGTTCAATTATTTGCCTTTGGCCGCGGTCTCAGCACGTTTCTTGAATTCCTTCAAAATGGCCTGTTCCTTCTTGTTCTTTTCGATATAGCCGGGCGTCGTCTGCCAGTACATCAGGCCCGCCAGAACCAGCAGAATCCAGCCAAAGGCGAATTTGAACTGATCCAGGGTGATCAACTCCGTCAGCTTGGGACCGATAAAGCCGCCAAACATCATCGCGATACCGATGCCGCAGCCGAGTTTCCAGTTGATGAATTTGATCTTTGAATAGTTGTAGATGCCGCTCCCCTGAGAAAAGAGAACGGTGGGGGTGACAGTGCCGGCCACGATGGTATGCGGCAGGACGGGGAAAAGGGTCACCAGAAGCGGATTCATGATAAAACCACCGCCCGCACCCATCAATACGCCGAAGATCGAGATAACCAGGGTCAGCAGGAAAGGATAAATGAGGTTCATGCTGGTGCCGGCGTTCTGCAGATAGACGGTGGGAAAACTGATCTTATTGTCGAAGACGGCGGGCTCGCTCTTCAGCGTTTTGTCAACCACGGCCACGATATTATACTTGCCCGGCGCAACGCCTTTATCAACCTTGATACTGGCGGAATACGAGCCGTCCGGCTGGATATCCACCGAGGCGGCAAGGACCTTGCCGATGCTC
>JAJYAX010000460.1 GCA_021779275.1 Deltaproteobacteria bacterium
GGATCGAAGATCTGGCCCTGGATCTCTTCGGGGATTCCCGGTCCGGTATCATGCACCTCGATGACAATCTCGCCTGCGGCCTCGTCTTCCGAGGCTGAAAGGGTGATCCGGCCCTTGCCCTGGATGGATTGCGCGGAGTTGATGATCAGATTGAGAAAGACCTCCTGCATACGCTGGGTATCCAGAGGGAGGATAATGTGTTCGGGAATCTCGACCAGAATTTCAATATCGGCGGGGACCTGGCTTTGGACAAGCCGGACTGCGCGTTTTGCCAGATCCGACAATTGCGAAGGCCGCAGAGAAAATTCCTGCACCCTGGAGAACTCCAGAAGTCCCTTGACGACATCCCGTGCCCGCAGGGTTTCCTGATCGATGTTCTTCAGCATGCGTGTCAGCAATTCCGTGTCCCCCGAGGCCAGTTCATCAATGGCGATCTGGCAGGAAGTTGAGATATTGTTCAGGGGATTGTTGAGCTGATGGGCGACTCCCGCGGTCAGAGTTCCGATGGAGGACAGCTTTTTTGATTGCACCAGTTGATTCTGCCGACGTTCCAGCTCGCGGACCATGGTGTTGAAGGCCTCCATGACCTGTTCCATCTCATCCTTGGTATTGATGACCTCAATACTGTTGAAACGGCCCAGGGCAATATCTTCCGTGGCTTTCTTGATGACGGATAAGGGTTCAAAGATCTTCAGGATCATCAGAAAGGGCAGGAGAATCCCCAGCATTACCGCGAAGGCCGACCAGGCCACCAGCTGTTTTTTCAAAACCAGAAGGCTGGCATGGATCTGTTGCCGTTCAAAGGTGACGATCTCCTCGGTGAGTTCGGTCATCTGTTTGCCCTTTTCGCGGAGCTGGTCGATGATCTGGGTGTGTTCGCTGCTGGTGTGCGGATTCTTCTGGGCAAGCTGCTCGCTGATCTCCCCATAGGCCATGATCAGCTCGTCGAGCTCTTTCAGCAGGGGGGCCAGTTTTAATTTGCCGGCCTTGGACAGGATCTCTTTTTCGGTGCTGATCGCCTTGGTCAGATATCTCTTATTCTCCTGGAAGGCCCCCTCCTCATTATAGAGAAGGAAATTTTTCTCGTATCGCCGCGCCTCGAGAATGGTGTTATTGAGATTGTAGGCCAGTTCCAGTATCTCAATCTTCTTTTCCGTTGTATTGAAGTCATCATAGGAGGCAAAATCTATGATCATGATACCCAGAATATAACACCCGAGGATGAGGATGATTTTGGCTCTGAGATTCAGTTGAAACGCTTTGATCATGGCGTTGTCTCCAAAATTTTCCAAAAAGAAATCAGAAGGCTCTGTCGAGAGGAGTGCTCCTTTTCAAGGCTTTAATACATCTACTAAAAATTTGCCGGAAAGTAAATTGATACATTTTGACGCCGTCTTGCCGTTACAGGTCGGCTTTGGTGCGCCGAGCTGAAACAGCAAGAGGGAGAGGCGGATGGAGAGGCGGCGGAGAGTGAAGGGAAGGAGACGATGCGGGGAAACGTTACTGACCTCTGCTCACCCTGGAGGCGAGATGTCGTTTCCGTCGATTTTTTTCAATTTGCGCCAGAGGGACACCCGGTCAATCCCCAGAAGTTTGGCCGCTTTTGTCTTGTTGCCGGCAACGGAGTGCAGGACGGACAGGATATGCTCTCTCTCATTGTCTTCGAGATTTCGCGCATCACCGGGCACGGAGGATGCGTGCAGAGACAAGCTGTTAAGCCCCAGGGGCAGATGGCTGGGTTGGATCACCGAGTTGCCGCAAAAGGCCTGTGCATATTCAATGATATTTTCCAGTTCACGCACATTTCCGGGATAATCATACCTACGGAGGATGGCCAGCGCTTCCGGGGTGATGGATGTAATGTTCCCGTTTGCGTCAGGATACCTGGAAAGTACATGCCGAACAAGCAGGGGGATGTCGTCTTTGCGCTGGCGCAGAGGCGGGATATGCAACGAGATGATATTGAGACGGTAGTAGAGATCCTTCCGGAAACGGCCTGCCTTGATCTCCTTCTGGAGATCGAGACTGGTTGAGGCCAGGATCCGGATATCAATGGCGATTTACCGTGTTCCGCCGACCCGGAGAAGTTTTTTCTCCTGAAGGACAGGTAAGAGTCTGATCTGGGCTGCGAGGGGCATCTCGCCAATCTCGTTGAGAAGGACAATCCCTCCATCGGCCATCTCCAGTAAACCCTGCCGTGATCTGCCGGCGCCGGGGAAGGCGTCCTTCTCATGTCCGAAGAGCTCGTTTAAAACCAGCTCCTCGGACAGTCCCGCGCAGTTGATCGCCAGAAATCTCTTATGTGCTCTCGGTCCGAATTCGTGGATGAGCCGTGCGACCAGTTCTTTTCCGGTCCCGGTTTCACCGGCGATTATGACGTTGCTGTGGAGCTGGGCGATCTGGAGGATACTCTCATGAAGTTTAAGAATGGCGGGATTATTTCCAATGAATCGGGAGGCCCACTGTTTCCCCTCAATCTGCTGTTTCAGTCTGATTATCTCGTTTTTTAGGGCTCCTTTTTCCAGGGCTTTTTTGACGAGCAGCAGGAGTTCGTGCAGCTTGATCGGTTTGGAGAGGAAGTAGAAAGCGCCGCTGGCCATTATCTCAACCGCCGCATTCACAGTGGCATAACCTGTGATAA
>JAJYAX010000461.1 GCA_021779275.1 Deltaproteobacteria bacterium
GATTTTCATGAAAGAATCAGCAGGAGACCAGCGGAGGCCGGCATGCGGGGATGCAGCGGCAGGGGGTTCGCGGCGATATCTCGTCGATGATCTTTGCGGTCAGCCCGTGTTTTGCCTCGGCATCGAGCCAGGCCCATTGTCCATTGGGATTGACCTCCAGGAAGGTGTAAGAGCCCTGATGATAGAGAAAATCGAGCCGGCCGAAATGAAGCAACAGGCTGCCCATGAAACTGAAGATTCCTTTTATAATTGCTTCCGGCAGGGTATGGGGCCTCCAGTTATCCGAGGTCTCGTCCACCGGCAATTCGCGCCAGTCAACAGTCTTATCCAGGAACGGCCTGCGGTCCAGCTCAAAGGCGAAAAGCCGGTCCCGCACAAAGACGACGGTAATATCGGCCTCGGCATGGATGTATTCCTGCACCATCCAGGGATAGGAGGGGGCCAGCCTGCTGTCATCCACCTTGGTGGCAAAAATGACGGAATGGGTCTTGCCGACAACCGGCTCCAGGGTCAGGCTCTTGGTCACCACGGCCGCATCCTCACTGAAACGGGAACCGGACCCGAGACGAAACTGATAGGCAGGCAGGGCGAAGTACCCGCGGGCAAGTTTCAGCTGGACGAATTTGCCCGCCCGGAGATCGGCAAGGGGCTCGATGAGCACTATCTTTTGCTCACCCCAGAGGATGTTGACCATTTCCCGCATCACATACCAGACCTCCGCCTCGCAATAGGCCTTTTCTTCCGGGACGGGAATCTCGGGAAACATGTCCCGGGTCTTGGCAGGTTTCCGCCAGAATGCCTTTGTAACATCCCTGCTGCATATCGACCTCCCCGTGGGGTCCTCCAGCCGGAATCCGGCCGGGCCCATATCGATTTTATAGTCTTCCCAGCGGTCTGAGTTGAAGCGGAAGACATCCCCCGGCCCCAGATAATGGACCAGGAGGTCGACGGTCGTGTCATAGGAGGTTGAAAATATTATCAGCATGTCTTTGCGGTATCCAAAAAAAAGGCGAACCCGAAGGGGGTTCGCCCGGACAAACAATTGTTACAGACTAGGCATCGGCCTCGTTTGTCTTGCTCTCGCCATCAAAGGACGTGGAACTTTTGGTGCTCCACTGGATGAGTTTGGAGTCATTCCCGGACCAGCGGCTTTGACTTTCATAATCGTACAGGCCTGTCTCGGCAAGCAGAGCCGAATGTGAAATGTACCCCTTTGGTCTTGCCAGATCTTTTGGTGTAAACATACGAATTTTCCTCCTTGCATAGTGAAATTTTTATAAAATAGCCACTGCAACAAGGCTATCCCCGACAATAAACGCTGTCAAGTGTTTTCATCTGAAGGGCACGATTTTGAGAAAGGGAAACAGCCTTGGAGGCATTTCACATAACGTTACAGGATGAGAGCTCAGAGCCCCCATTTAAGGAAAGAGCCTTTTTATTTCCGGGAGATCGTGATTGAGAAGACCCAGCTCATGGGCAAAGGACAGGAGTTCCTGCAAGGAGCAATTCAGCCAGACCGACGGGAAGGTGCCGCAGGCGATCTCGGCGGCCAGGAAGGTCTGCAGGGCGTCTGCCGCCTCCCGTTGCAGGGAGAGGTATTCCACCTTATACCGCTGATGAAACACCGTGAAGCGCCGCCAGTTTTCCATCGACCGCTTCAGCCCGCGGTAGAAGGGCTTGCCCCGGTTTACCGGGATCATATCGCGCAGGATAATATCCCGGTAACGCGCCCTGGCGGCAGCCAGCAGCCGGTCGATCTCCTCATCGCTTAGCTGCAGGTGCGGGCCGTTGTCGTCCTGCGTCAGGTAGTAGAGGGAGGAGTGATAGGCCACCTCGGGGATCTCGCCTGAATCACGCACAATATGCCATTCATTATCCAGTAGATCCTGACGATCAGTGCTGGTCATCTTCCAGGCCGAAGATCGTCCGCAACATATCCGCTCTGACGTTGCCGTCGTGCTTGCAGGAATCCTGTTTCAGAAACACCAGAGGATCATAGAGCATCTTGGAGACAATGGCCGCAGCCATCTTCTCGATGGACTGCCGCTCCTTATCCGAAAGACCTTGAAGACGCGGCAGGGTCCTTTCCAGCTCCATTCTGCAGATGTCATCCGCCTTTTTGTGCAGGGCGGCGATAGTCGGCGTCACGGCCATGCCCTTATACCAGCGCTGGAATTTCAGGACCTCCTCATCGACGATCCGGCCGGCCTTGACCGCCTCCTTTTCCCTCTCGGATTTATTCAGCTCGACCACACTGGTCAGGTCATCAATGTCGTAGACAAAGACGTTTTCCAGGTCATTCAGGCCCGGATCGAGATCACGCGGCACAGCGATATCAATCAGGAACAATGGCTTATTCCTTCTTATCCGCATGACCGGTTTGACCTGATCCTTATGCAGGATGATGCCTGCGGCCCCGGTGGAGCTGATCATGATATCCACCCGCTCCAGCTGCGGCACGAGTTCTTCCAGGGAGACGGCGCGGCCGTTGAATCGTTTGGCCAGGTCCACCGCCCGGGACAGGGTCCGGTTGGCGACCACCACCTCGTCCACTCCTTGACCGATGAGGTGCTCCGCCGCCAGCTCAGCCATCTCGCCTGCACCGACCAGCAGGACCTTTTTTTCCCGCAGGCTGCCG
>JAJYAX010000462.1 GCA_021779275.1 Deltaproteobacteria bacterium
TCTACCTGCTCAGGATCCTCACCCGCCTCCATTCTGGACATGGCCTCCTGCATGGATGCACCAAGATTGATCCCGGTCTTGTCGGTGAACTTCCGCATCAAGGCCGCCATCTGCCGCGGATCCTGCTCATTGATCCCCTCGGCATCCCGCATCAGTGATTGCAAGGCCTGCTCCATTTTTGACTCGTCAACCCCGGCCAGGGGATCATCGGCATGCTCCTTGGCCTTGCCGATGGTGGCGAAGGCGGAGATCCGGCGTTCCATCTCCTCTTTCCCGCATTGAGGACAAACGGGAATGGTAGAGGTGTTAATGCGGCTGGAAAAGAAATTAAAGATCACATTACAACGATCACAGAAAAATTCATAAATAGGCATTGCAGCAAAATATTTTCACTCAAGGTTATTCGGATTGCATCCTGTTTAGTACCTTACAACCTGTTTTCTTGTTTTTTTATAAGAAAACAGATTGGCTAAAGGTTCTTATCCAGCTCAGCTGGGTTAGATACGCCTGCGACTCTGCGCCGGATGAGCTGTAGATCATTTCAAGACATCATCGACCTGTATGTCAGAGACCTCATCGGTGATAATCATCCTGTCCATGCTGGTGGGCAGGACATAAAAAACGCGGCCGCTGACCGTCTTTTTATCGGTCAAAAGGTAGGTCTTGATCGCCTCCCTGTCTAACTTCTCCGGGACCTCGGTGGGCAATCCGAAGGTGGTGATAATCGAGCGGATCCAATCCGCTTCCTCTCCTGAAAGCAGTCCTTTCGCGACAGAGATCCGGGCCGCGGCCACCATACCGATGGCAACGGCGTTGCCGTGCAGGATGGAAAATTCAGACGCAGCCTCGACAGCATGTCCTATGGTATGCCCAAAATTCAAGATCCGCCGCAGATCGGCCTCCCTCTCATCGGCGGCAACGATCTCCGCTTTGATCTTACAACAGGTATGAATTATCGTCTCCAGGAGTTGCGGGTCAAGATCGAGAATCCGCCGATGATGCTTTTCAAGAAATTTCAGGAATTCATGGTCGCGGATGACGCCGTATTTAATAACCTCGGCCAGCCCATTGAGAAATTCTTCCCTGGGCAGGGTCGAGAGAACCTGCATATCAATATAGACGACCCTAGGTTGATAAAACGCCCCGACAAGATTTTTTCCCTCGGGGATATCGACACCTGTCTTCCCTCCCACGGAACTGTCGACCTGTGCCAGCAGCGTGGTCGGGATCTGGATAAAAGGGATCCCCCGCATATAGGAGGAAGCCAGGAACCCGGTGATATCGCCGGTGACGCCCCCGCCCAAGGCAATGAGTCCGTCCTTTCTGCCGAACCCTTTCCTTGCCAGCTGACTGGCCAGCTCTCCTACCGTCTGCAAGGTCTTACTGGCCTCGCCCTGTGGAAATTGGAGAAGTTCGGCGTGGATACCGGCCTCGGTAAGCGAACCAAGCAGGCTCTCTCCATAGAGCCCGGCTACCCGGCTGTCTGCAATGACACAGTAATAATTGGCAATTCTCCGTTCAGCCAGATCAGAGCCGACCTTCCGCAGGCACCCTTCTTCTATCAACAAAGGATAACTGCGCTCTCCAAGACCAACATCTAAGGTTATCATCACAACTCCCCGGCAAGATCAGCATAGAGACACCCGCCGTTAAACACCACAAAGAATGAACCACTGGAATAAGTATAGCAGAAATGGCCTTCCTTTCAACTCTCTCCCTTTTTCCCCATCAAAAAAAAGGGGAGATACTGCCGGACGGCAATATCTCCCCTGATTTACAGAGTTATCAGTCTTACATTACATGCTGGCGCCGGAAGCGGCGCCCTGCATCTTCACTTCTACTTTCTCGGTAAGACCGGCATAGTAGATCTTCAGGTGATCCAGGACCTCGTTGCGACCGAAATGATCGACGATCTCCGCACCCTCGGAGAGGGCCTTACGGAGTTTGGTGCCGGAAAGGATAACGCGGGACTCTTTTCCATGCGGACAGGTGCGCAGAGAGGCCATACCGTCACACTCTTTGCAATAGAAGGTCCAGTCGATCTTCATCGGCTTGCAGAGAAGGTCTTTGCTGGCATCGCCGGTGGTCGGGATCCGATCAAAGATTTCCTGGGCCTCGAACAGACCGTAGAAATCACCGACGCCTGCATGGTCACGACCGATCAGCATATTGTTGACGCCATAGTTCTGACGGAAGGTTGCATGGAGAAGGCCTTCACGAGGACCGGCATAGCGCATGTCAAGAGGATAACCGCCATTGATGATGTTCTCTTTGACGAAATACTTATTGATCAGGATATCAATAGCCTTGACCCGAACATCGGCTGGGATGTCACCCGGCTTCAGGTTGCCGATCAGAGAGTGGATCAGAACGCCGTCACATACCTCGACTGCGATCTTGGCCAGATACTCATGAGAACGATGCATCGGGTTACGAAGCTGCAGGGCGGCGACATTCGCCCAACCACGCTCGTCGAACATCTTGCGGGTCTCTGCGGGTTTCAGATAGACACCGGGATACTCTTTCGGATACTCGCCTTCGGAGAGAACCTTGACCGGACCGGCAATATTGACATCCTTCTGGGCCATAACCATGATCACGCCTGGATGATCCTTTTCCGCTACTTCCCAGAATTTG
>JAJYAX010000463.1 GCA_021779275.1 Deltaproteobacteria bacterium
TGGCGCCAATCTGGTCAAGGCCATGCGGAGGCATGAGCCGGATCTGGTCTTTTACGGCATGGGTGGCGTTGAACTTGCGGCCGCCGGGGTGGACATTCTCTGTGATGCCCGAAAATTGGCCGTGGTCGGCTTCGTCGAGGTCTTTGCCCATCTTCCGGACATTATCGCCGCTCAGCGGGTCCTGAAGAAAAGAATGAAAGATGACCGGCCCCGGCTTCTTATCCTGATTGATTTTCCTGATTTCAATCTGAGGTTGGCCAGGAAGGCCAAAAAACTCGGGATACCGATTTTTTATTACATCAGCCCCCAGGTATGGGCGTGGCGTTCCAGCCGTGTCAAGACCATCGGCAAGCTGGTTGACCGGATTGGGGTCATCCTGCCCTTTGAGGAAGAGTTCTACCGCGAGCGTGGGGTTGAGGCACGATATGTCGGGCATCCGCTGCTTGATTCCGTTAAGGTGGAGATGAGCCGGGATACCTTCTGTGAGCGCTTTGAAATTGATCCCGACCATAAAATAGTTGGGCTTCTTCCCGGCAGCAGGAAAAAAGAGATTTCAGCCCTGTTGCCGACCTTTCTTGAGGCTGCCAAGCGGATGCAGCAGAAATATCAGAAGCATGTGGTCTTTCTGATCTCGTTGGCCTCGACTATAACCGAGGAAGATCTGCAGGAAAACGGGTTGGAGGAGTATCGCCGGTTTGTCGATATTCGCATTATCAGGCAGAACAGATATGATATGATGGCGGCCTGTGACGCTGTCGTTGCCGCATCCGGTACGGTCACTCTGGAACTTGCAATCCTCAATATCCCGATGGTGGTTGTCTATAAGGTCTCGCCCCAGACCTATTATCTGGGCAGATTGCTTGTCAAAATACAATATTTCTCCCTGGTCAATCTTATAGCGGACGCCCCGGTCGTGCCTGAACTTCTTCAGGATCAGGGGAATCCGGGAAGTATAGAGGTGGAGTTGGCCTTCCTTCTGTTTGATGACTATACCCGGCGCAAGATGCAGGAGGGGCTTGCCCTGGTCAGAGAGAGGCTGGGGGGGGCGGGGGCATCCGAGAAGGCCGCAGGACTTGCCCTGGAGATAATGAAGCCTCTCCTAGACTGTATCTAATTATTTTTCCAGAAAAAGGACACTTGAATTGTAAGCTGTAGGCGCAGAGCTGCAAGGGGAGATCCGACGTTTTTCCTTTAACGCCGTAGCGCGGGTCTCCGAGGATAGGATGTCCAGTACGGCTGAGATGGCGTCTGATCTGATGGAATCTGCCGGTGCGCAGCAGGATGTCGATGCTGCTGTTGCCGCTCTCCGGGGCTTGGGCCGTTACCGTGATGATGGTGACGGCCTCTTTGCCATCCAGTGGAGAGGAGATGGTCAGCGTCTCACCCATTGAGCCGATTTTTCCATGCACCTCGGCCCGGTATCTCTTTTCAATCTCTCCCCTCCTGAAGAGATCGGACAAGGCGGCGGCCCCCTGTCTGGTATGGGCAAGAAGGACCAGCCCGAAGGCCTCGCGGTCCAGGCGGTGGACGAGCCGTATCTCTTTACGATGTTTAAAAAACACCTCGGCGCATCTGATGAGCGAACAGTGGTCCCCATAACGGGTTCCCTGGGTCAGGAGATTGGCGGGTTTATACCAGACGCTGTAGTGCTTTTCCTCCGCGATGAGCCGGGGCGCCGGAGGAGCCAGAGAGAGAACCTCCGGATCATAATACAGCTCCACCTGGTCTCCGGGCAGAAGGGGAGAGGTCGCCTTGCGAATCCGCTGCTCCTTTTGCCCGGGGCGTTTGAGCCATACCGCACCCTTGATCAAGGCATCTTTGATTCTGGCCTTGGCAAGTCCGGTGGACGAGGCCAGCAGATCGCAGGCGCTTGCGGCTTTTCGGACAATCGTCCTGTAATGCAGGGTGCAATCGGTTTTATTTCCCAAAATCACAGGCCGGGTAGCGGCAGTTTGTACAATTACGGCAGAGCCCGCCGTGGCCGAGCTCTGCCAATTCTTTCCGGCCGATGGTTTCACCGGTGAGGATGCGGGGCAGCAGAAGGTCGAAAACGGTGATCTGGTGGAACATGCCGCAGGCCGGAAGACCAAGCACCGGCGCCTGTCCGATCCGGCCGGTTAGAAACATTGCCCCCGGCAGGACAGGGGTGCCGTAGACAATATCCGTGGCGCCCGACAGCCGGATACCTTCACGGGTCATATCATCGGGATCGACGGACATCCCGCCGCTGGTGACTATCAGGTCGGCTCCCGCCGAAAGACAGGCCCTGATAGCCTCTGCGATCAGAACCGGATCATCCGGTGTAAAACAAACCTGCAGAATTTCCGAGCCGAGATCCTGGAGTTTTTCCCGCAATACGGGTTCAAACCTGTCCTGTATCCGGCCATGAAAGACCTCATTGCCGGTGATTACCAATCCCGCTTTGGCCTGGCGAAGAGGTTTGACCTGGATGACAGGTTCTCCTGATCGGGCGATACTCACGGCTTTTCCGATGATCTTCCTGTCAGCAAGGAGGGGGATCAGCCGGGTTCCGGCAATGATCTCACCTTTCTTCACCGGGGTATTGTCATGCAGAGTGGAACACATCACCTCGCCCAGCATATTGAAGTTGAGCAGCGATTCCTTATTGATTTTA
>JAJYAX010000464.1 GCA_021779275.1 Deltaproteobacteria bacterium
CTTCCTGGGGTTTTCTCCGGCGCTTGCAGCCAGTAAGGCAAAACAATCGGGCAGGGTGTCCGCAAGAGCCTCCCAGCGCGAGCCTTCTCCCCCCGGTTCGGGGGCCGGCCTTTTGCCCAGCAGGCAGGCCAGTCCATCTTCTCTCGGGCCGTAGATCAAGAGCTGGACGGCCTCGCCCAGATGGAGGTCGATATCCATCCCGTTGGAGCTGACCACGGCCACATTGGGCCTGTCCCTGGTCGGCTTCGGCAGCCCAAGGGTTGCCGCCTCAAGGGCTCCGGCGGGCATTGCCGAGCCCTCTTCCGTGGAGATGGTGATAAAACGGGAGGCCCGCCCGCGTACCGTCTCCATAAGACCTGCATCCGGAGGACGCAGACTGATCTCCGCCCCTTCTTCGGGCCGGAAGGGGACAAGGACCATATCGTCGGCGCCCAGGTCCGCCATCAGGCGGGCGATGGACTCTATGTGATCCGTGTTGTTTTCCGGATAGACCGTGGTCACGACGGTGACCGTCATGCCCGCATCCTTGAAGGCCCGCACCGCTTTTTTCTGTTCGGCAATAAGTATCTTTGCCGCGTCCGGGAGCCGAATGGTCTTAAACCCCGGCCGGATCCAGGCGTACAACCTTTCCAGGACATCCTCCGCCACCGCGTTGACCTGAAGATCCACCCGGGTGACGCCTGCCTTGGACAGGCGGTCAGCGTAATTTTCGCCTCCGATCCCGATGGTCTTTACGGCAAGCGGGATCTCCGGGAAGCGCTCATGGATGAGCGCAAGGGCCTCCAGGGTAGGTTCTATAAAGGCCAGCGGATCCCCCGGTCCGGAGATATTGATACGATCCGGGGCTCCTTCCTGCTCCACGAGCGCCGTCACCATCTCCAGGGCCTCCCGGGGAGCCAGGTGCCGGGCGGGTTCCGGATTCATCGAGGCAAAACGTGATCTGGCATTGACACGGGAGGCTGCGGGAAGATCCACTATCCTGAGTTCCCTGGAGACGCCTGCACAGCCGCACGAATCTGAATTTTTAACACATGGTGCCTTCATCTCGAGTTCCTTGATTGGGTTCGGCAAAGTTACTCCTGCGGAAAGGGGTAACCCTGCCGCAGGAGTAAGGCCTTACATGACCAGCTCAAATGTCCGTTCCGGATCGTCCCTGTCCTTCCGGTCCAGCAGGGCTCCCAGGATCTTCTCCAGAAGCCGTAAGCCCCCTTTATATCCAACCGTCGGGAAATACTGGTGCCCCTGGCGGTCAAGGATCGGGAATCCCCAGCGGACCAGAGGGATATCCTCGTCCCTGGCGATATATTTACAGTAGGTGTTGCCGATCAGCAGGTCCACCGGCTCGTTCTTGATCCACTGGTGGAGCAGGAACATATCGCCCCAGGCCTTGACCTTCACCTCGCAGGGTACATCCTTGGTCAGTTCTTTGATCCGGGTTTCAAATTTCTTCCCTGGCGTCCCGGTGATGACATAGGCCGGAATCATATCAATGGAGGTCAGAAACTCGACCATCGAGATCAACTGGTCCGGATCACCGGCCAGGGCGACACGCTTATGGTAGAAGTACTGGTGCATATCCGAGATCAGATCCACCAGCTGGCCGCGTTCATAGGTCACCTCGTCCGGCACGGTCGTGCCGGCGACGGTCCGGAGCGCATCGATAAACCGATCCGTGGCCTTGAGGCCGAAGGGCATATCGAGCACCGAGCAGGGGACCTTACACTTCGAGTCCAGCCAGCGGGCCGCATCGGCGGAACACCATTCGCCAAGCGCCAGGGTGCCGATGGCATCCCCGCAACCTTTCAGCTCCGGGACCGTCACCCCGCCCTTGGGAAACATGGTGTATTCACCGGAGAGCGGGCCGTCCAGGACCCCGGAGGTATCCGGAAAGAGGGTGTAGTCGACACCAATCATCTCCGCGAGACGTTTCAGCTCCCGCATATCACTGGGTTCAACCCAGCCGGGGATGATGTTCACCTTGCCGTTTTTTTTGCCCGTTGGCGTTGCCATTCCCGCCATGGCCTTGACCATATTGGAAAAACCGGTAACATGGGAGCCGACATAGCTGGGCGTTGGCGCCCCGATGATATGCTTGCCCTTCGGGATCTTGCCCTCCGCCTCCGCCTTCAGCGCGATCTGTTTCAGGTCGTCGCCGATGGTCTCGGACAGGCAGGTGGTGTGTATGGCGATAATCTCCGGTTCATAGACCGTGAAAATATTCTCGATTGCCTGCAGGAGGTTGGCCTGACCGCCGAAGACGGAGGCACCCTCGGTAAACGAGCTGGTCGCGGCCGAGATCGGCTCTTTATAATGCCTGGTCAGCGTGCTCCGGTGATAGGCGCAACATCCCTGTGAACCATGACTGTGGGGAAGACAGCCGTTGATGCCGAGGGAGGCGTACATCGCGCCGATGGGCTGGCAGGTCTTGGCCGGGTTGATCACCAGGGCCTTGCGTTCCGTTATTTCTTTGGGTGTATGTCGTAGTAGCATTGTCGTTTCCCTGTGGGTTTATTCCCAAACGTATGTTGCCGAGAGTTCGGGATTTTCCTGCCATGGGGCCTTCATATAGCTCCAGACCCTGCTGTTGACCAGCCGGTCGATCTCGCTATAGAAGTTTATTGCCCCCTTAAAGCC
>JAJYAX010000465.1 GCA_021779275.1 Deltaproteobacteria bacterium
GGTCAGAAGGATCATGAACATGGAGACAATGACGAGCAGCAGCAGCGAGCCGTTGGGACTCAGCAGAGAGATGGGGTTGTCCCCCTGAAAATAACCGGCGAAGCTGAGAGAACCGTTCATCCGGTAGAAGAGGATCAGGACCATAAAGATGGTCGCCTCGGCCAGCATCGAGAAAAAGGCCTCCCGGGCCGCGCCCATCCCTTCGAAGGGAGAGGCGGTGTCCAGCGCCGCCAGGATGGTGAAGAACCTGCCGACGCCCATGATATAGAACAGGACGATCACATCGCCATGGAAGGACAGGACCGGCCGCATCCCGGCCAATGGGAAGAACAGCAGTGTCATGACAGCCGCCGTGAAGGATACGGTCGGCCCCATTTTGAAGACAAAACTGGAACTGGTGCTGTAAACGGATCCCTTCCGGAAGAGCTTGGCCAGGGTGTAATACTTCATAAAGAGAGGCGGCCCTTTTTTTCCGGCGAAAAAGGCCTTTACCTTCAAAATAAGCCCCGGGAAAAGCGGGGCGGCAAGCAGCGCTATGCCAAAGGAGAGTAGTGATTCCATGCACGAACCTCGGGGTGAAAGAGGGGGAGCCTTGCGAACCCGCCCTCAGATAAAAAACAGCAGGACAACAATGGTGAAAATGATATAGCCGATATACAGCTGGATATTGCCGTGCTGTATCCAGCGCATCTTGCCAAGCACCAGCAGAAGCGGTCCGATCATCCCCCTGTGCATGGTGATCTCGGCGATATCATCGACCCTGGTCTCATAGGTGGTCTTTTGCGGAAAGATCTTTTTGATGCCTGTGTAAACGGTGTTTACGCGGACAAAGGGCCTGAAGAAATCAACAACACTCATCGCATAGGACGTCCCCGTATACTGCATCCGGACGGTCGGCCGGGTAAAACCGCACCCCCAGGTCGGCCCTCGGCCCACCTCTTTCCCGAGGTAACAGACCCTGCGCACAACCATGCTGAAGACCAGCAGCCCCAGGAAAAGACGGGAGGCGAAGGCCAGATTCCGGGCAAAGCCGGTGACGATATCAGGGCTCACGGCAACAAACCCGTGCATGTCACGCAGCCCCAGGAAGACAAGACGAATAAAGGGTTCCGGCAGAATGCCGATCACAAGACAGGAAGAGGCCAGGGCCACCATCGGCAGGGTCATCATGAAACCGCATTCCGTCGCCGCGTCCGCGTTCTCTGAACGCGGCTCCCCGAGGAAGACAATTCCGATCACCTTGGTAAACAGGGTCGCAGCCAGACCGCCGATCAGGGCGAGCGCAATAATCGCGAACATCATCAGAAGAAACGTTGAACCATTCAGCTGCATCCCCTGAAATGCCGCGAGATAGATCAGAAATTCACTGATAAACCCATTGAACGGCGGCAGTCCGGAGATGGACACCGCCCCGGCCAGAAAGGTCTTGCCGGTAATCGGCATTTTCTTGACAAGACCGCCCATCTGATCGATATCACGTATTTTTGTCTTCTGCAGTAGGGCTCCGGCCCCCATAAACAGCAGCGATTTAAAGATCGAGTGGTTCAGGACATGGAGCAGGCTGCCGGCAAGGCCGAGGCCCGCCATAATCCGATTGCCTGAACAAAGCCCTATCATGCCGATTCCCGCCCCGATCAGGATAATACCGATGTTCTCGACGCTGGAATAGGCGAGCAGCCGCTTAATATCACGTTTCCCGAGGGCATACACAACCCCCAGGACCCCTGAGACCACGCCGAAGATCAGGATCGTCTGGCCGTAGATCAGGTCGGTCACCGCCAGCAGACTGTACAGACGGATGATCCCATAGACGCCCATCTTGATCATCACCCCGGACATTACCGCCGAGATATGCGAGGGCGCCGCCGGATGGGCATGGGGAAGCCAGATATGGACCGGAAAGATACCGGCCTTGGAGCCGAAACCGACCAGGGCCAGAAAAAACACGATCAATTTGGCCTCGGCAGGGATCCCGGCAAACTGATCGAAGGAAAAACTGCCGGTATGGCTGTAGGCCACGGCAAAGGCGGCAAAGATAAACATCGCTCCGGCCTGGGCGAAGATAAAGTAAAGGTAGCCGGCCTTCCTCGTTTTCTCCCGCTGATATTCATACATGACCAGGAAGAAGGAGGAGAGCGACATTATCTCCCAGACCAGGACAAAGGTGATGATATTTCCGGCAGTGACCACCAGGGCCATGGATATGATCAGCAGGGTGAAGAAAAAATTATTCACCGCCGTCCGTCCCGACTGACCGGGCTTGTTCATGTAATGAAAACTGTAGACCGCCGTCAGCGGACAGATGAAAAAAATCGGTATCAGAAAAAAAGCCGAGAGTGAATCAAGAGAAAAAGAGAGGGTAAAAACATGCAGCCAGGGCCAGGAGACCGCCGGGATCACTGGATTTCCAAAAGGCAGGGCATACAGACCCGCCAGACAACCGATGACGGTTATGCCTATATATCCGGCCTTCATGAAATTGAACAGCCGGTGCGTGAAAAGGGGGAAAATCCCGCCGGCCAGCAAGATCCCAAGAGCTATGAAAAAAGTTTCCATCGGTTCCCATTAACAAAATATTTTCAAAGTGCTCGTGGTTTCAAGACCTTTTGAGCACCAAGGTTCAGATAAATGA
>JAJYAX010000466.1 GCA_021779275.1 Deltaproteobacteria bacterium
CTGCCTTACGCAGAGCAGACGGGCATCAAACTCTACTCTTCGGTGATGTTTCTCAAGTCCGTTACGATGATCCGTTACCTCAACAATCTTCCTGGAATACCATCCATTCCCCAGGAATTTTTGAAAAAAATGATGCAGGCCCCGGTCAAAAAAGATGCGGGTATGCAGGTAGCGGCGGATTTCCTGAAAGAGCTGATACCCTTGGGGGACGGGATTGTTCTTCTTGCCATCGGCTGGGGGGAGAGATTGCCTGAATTTCTGGATCTTATCCGACGGTAGCAGGTCCTGGAATTTTCCGCTCCACAATGTAAAAACCGCCCGGGGGCGGTGTCTGAATCCCGAGAAAGATCGCAGCGAATCTCCCTGGGCCCTTCTGAAGATACAGGTCCCGCTGCAGGTGGAAAGAGACAGCATTAACGGTAATCAACGTGAATAAAACGCCCGTTCAGGTGTCATCATATATTAAACTCGGCAACGTCACCGAAAAACTTGGGTCAAATCTTTTTTTATATCAAATACTGGAAGAAACCCCCAATGGTGTCGTAATCGTCAGTACCGAGCATCAGATCATTTATGCCAATCCTGCGGCAAGCCAGTTCCTGGGCGTTCGATACGGCGATCTGGCCGACCGTCCCCTGGAACAGGTCTTGGGCCCGGACAATGACCGCCTGGTGGTGAAGATCAAGGATTTTCAGAGTGCGCCGAACAAGCTGGATACCTCCCGGCTCAGATATGAGATCGTCATCAACCCGGCCACCAGTCACCGCTGTGTCCTTGATGTCGTTGTGGCCTACCTTCCCTCAACTCCCGAATACTACCTGATCTACCTTATCGACCTCACGACCAAAAGACAGCTTGAACGGGAGTTGAGACGCCGGAACGCCTTCTTCCATAACCTTATCGATTCTTCCGTTGATTCGATCATCGCAGCAGACATGAAAGGCAACATCATCCTCTTCAACCAGGGTGCTCAGGCCATGCTGGGATATTCGGAAAAAGAAGCTATGTCCAATCTCCATGTGACCGGGCTCTATCAGGAAAATGTCGCCTACGAACTCATAAAACGAATGCGCAGCGAAGAGTTCGGCGGTAAAGGCAAGCTCCTGCGCCATGAAATCATCATAAAGCCCAAAGACGGTCGCGACATCCCGGTCAGTTTCTCGGGCGGGATAATCTACGATAAGGGTCAGGAGATTGCGACCTTCGGCATCTTCACCGATATGCGGGCCATTCTCCAGATCGAAGAAGATCTTGAGCACACCCATAACATGCTCATCCAGTCCGAAAAGATGGCCGGACTGGGCAGGTTGGCTGCCGGTGTGGCCCATGAGATCAACAATCCCATGTCAGGGATCATGCTCTATGCCAATCTGGTTCAGGAGGAATTGGGGGACGACCATCCGCTGCAGGAAGATCTGAAGACGATCATCCGGGAGGCCGAGCGGTGCAAGGTCATTGTGGCGGACCTTCTCGAGTTCTCCCACCAGACCACCTATGAGATGGATCTGATCGACCCGAACGCCGTGATCCGCAAGACCTTGGGGGTGCTGAAAAATCAGCCGCTCTTTCATAATATCAAGATAATCCTTGAACTTGAGGATAACATCCTCCCCATCTTCGGCAACTCCATGCGGCTGAACCAGGTGATCATGAACATTGTGATCAATGCAGCCCAGGCGATGGAAGGACAGGGCAGCCTGAAGATTGCCAGCAGGACCAGGGCCAATCACGATATCGACGAGATCACCATCTCCGATACGGGCCCCGGCATCGAGGAGAGTCTTCTGGAAAAGATATTCGATCCTTTTTTTACCACCAAAGCGACCGGAGAAGGAACAGGCCTGGGTCTCTCTGTTTCGTATGCAATTATCAAAGAGCACAAAGGCAACATCAGAGTCACTTCCACACCGGGAAACGGGGCTACCTTTACCCTCCGGTTTCCGGCGGTTATGGAAAATCTACTTGGAGAAAATCATGAACAATAATGTCATTACGCCGGAAGAAGGAAACAAAAAATTCCTGAACAAACTGGAAGCAATGAAGATCGATGTTCATGCCTGCTACCAGTGCGGACGTTGTTCTTCCGGCTGCCCGGTATCCGATTTCTTCGACCTGAAAGTCATGGAGGTGGTCCGTCTTGCCTCTTACGGGATGGAAGATATCCTCTTGAAAAGTCAAACCATCTGGCTCTGCGCCGCCTGCGAGACCTGCGCTACGCGCTGTCCCAACGATATCGAGATCGCCGGTCTGATGGATATCCTCAGGTCGCTGGCCCTGAAGAAGGGAGTCACTCCCGCCCAGCCGCGTGTCCCGGTCTTTCACCAGTCCTTTCTTGACTCCGTCAAACACTGGGGACGTGCCTACGAGGTGGGCATGATTGCCGGCTACAAGCTCCGCTCAGGTGATCTTCTTGGTGATATGAAACTGGGAATGAGTATGTTCATGAAGGGCAAACTCAACATTCTCCCTCATTCCATCAAAGAAAAATCCGAGATCAAAGAGATTTTCTCGGGCAAGGGAAAGGAGTATGAGCGATGAGACTCTCTTATTATCCCGGCTGCTCACTGCATGGGACAGCCCTGGACTATGATCTTTCGGTGCAGGAGATCTGCAAAAAGCTCGACATCGACC
>JAJYAX010000467.1 GCA_021779275.1 Deltaproteobacteria bacterium
TTCCAGGGTGAGGCAATGGCTGCTGAATTCATCCTGGTACGACTGCACCGCCTGTCCAGCCAGGGTCCGCAGGTCAAGGTTCTCCTTATGATACGTGAGCGCCCCGATATCGGCCAGGGACAATTCATACAGGTCGTCGACCAGGCGGCTGAGATGCAGGATCTCGTCGTGAAGACTGTCCATGGTCTTCGGCGTCAACTGCCGGACGCCGTCCTGCACGGCTTCGACCTCGCCGCGCAATACCGAAAGGGGGGTCCGCAGTTCGTGCGAGATATCCGCCACCCAACGGCGGCGAAGCTGCTCGTTTTTATCCAGGGTCTGTGCCAGCCGGTTGAAATCACGAGCCAGCTGCCCGAGTTCGTCGGTGGTCTCCGCCGGGACCCGGATATCATAGCAGCCCGAGGCCAGCTGGGTGGTGGCTGCGGCCAGTGTCGTGATCCGGCGCACCAGCTTAGTCGCCAGGGGAATGGAGAGCAGAGCGGCGCCGGCGGCGATACTCAGGGCAATGACAATCAGCGACTGGTTCTGCTCCCGGACAAATTGCCGGACCCGCTCATCGATCAGGGTGCGCGGCGGGATCAGACCGAGATAGCCGATTGTCTGGTGATCGGCCGTGAGCGGCAGGAAAAACGGCGGTTTTGCCCACGGCTTTTCCGGACCGTACAGGACCTTTCGCCGGGCATCCAGGAGCAGCACCCGCAGTTCAAAGATCTGCTCTCCGCTCGGCAGGGGCGGTGGCGGCGGAGGCCGATCCCATTGCCGCGAAGAATCATGTTCGGCGTTCGGTTCTTCCGGTTGGTGCCGGTTTTTACGGTGGTAGGCGTGCTTGGGGATGCTGCTCTCCAGCAGTTCCGGCCATGAGGTGGATGCATCCCCAAGAAAGGTCCATTGCTTTTTTTCACTGTACGCCTGCTCCAGAGTCCGGGCCAGGGTTTCCAGCCGTTCCTTTTCGACCAGATTGACATAACGGAACACGCCCCTCTCAAACATCACCCTTGTCAAGATAAACATGCTGACGACCACGCAGCAGGCGGCAGCCAGGAAGGCAAAAAACAGACGGTAACGGATACCGATAATCAGCTTTTTTTTCATAAGGTTCATTTCTCCTCCCCTTCTCCTAGCATAATCGGCCCCGTCTCTTCCATCTTCTTTTTTCCTGATGATACATTTCCTTATTTCCTCCACAATTCTTACAATATTACAAGGTAGTTTGCAGCCATCAGGAAAACCGCACTCTCTGTTACGACAAACAACAAGGAGGATATATGGAACGGAACCTCCTCTTGGGCGCGACTCTAACAATTGGTTCAAGGAGCAAATTATGAAGGATTTTTTTATGGACGACCAAAATCAGACTTTTTTAAAAAACAGCAACACAATACGGCGATGGGCAACACCTTTTACCCTCGGGGCCTTCGCCTTGACCGCCTTGACGGGAATCCTGCTCTTTTTCAAGATCAATCTCGGACTGATCAAACCGGCGCACGAATGGCTGAGTTGGCTCTTGGTGATCGGTACGGTGTTTCACCTCCTGGTGAACTGGCGTCCCACCGTACGGCATTTCACCCAACCTCTCGGCAGAGGGATTCTCTTTGTTTTTTTCCTGCTTATCTGCGCCTCCTTGCTGCCTTTAGACGGAGGAGGAAAACACCATCAGCACTCCTCTAATTTGATAGTTGAAGCCCTGCTGCAGGCTCCTCTTGCAACTGTCGCACAAGTCGCCAAGCTTAATCCGGATGAAACCGTTGAAATTCTCCGGGCGCAAGGGATCTACCTTGCACGGAGCGAACAAACGCTGCAAGAGATTGCGGAAGACAACAATAGACGGGCAGTGGACATTCTTGCCATGATCTTCTAAACAAACATGAACAAGATATCCCGTTGGCGCTCTTTTCTGCCGGTGGCCGTTCTGACGGCGGCCGTGGTTGCAGTCGCCTTTTATTCTTTCCGCGGAGACAAAAAATCCGGCTTGATGACCGCGGCGGCCGGCCGGGGTGACATCGAGGCCACGGTGCTCGCCACCGGCACGGTGGAGTCCGACAATCTGGTCAGCGTCGGCGCCCAGGTCTCCGGGCAGCTTAAGTCGCTGAAGGTCGAACTGGGTGACACCGTCAAGGCCGGGCAGCTGGTCGCGGAGATCGATTCGCTGCCGCAGCAGAACACCTTGCGGACAAAAACCGCAGCCCTGGCCGTGGTCCGTGCCCAGAAAGAGGCCAAGGAGGCCTCTCTTGTCCAGGCAAAATCGGCCTACAAACGGCAGACCCAGATGCTGCAGGGCGATGCCTCCTCCCGCCAAGACTTCGAGAACGCGGAGGCCACCCTCACTATCACCAAGGCCGAGATCGCCGTCCTGGACTCCCAGATCGAACAGGCCGGGATCGATGTCGATACCGCCCAGCTGAACCTGGGATACACCAAGATCAGCTCCCCCATTGACGGCGTGGTGGTGGCCATCGTCACCAAGGAAGGACAGACCGTCAATGCCAGCCAGTCGGCCCCGACCATCATCAAGGTCGCCCGGCTCGACCGGATGACCATCAAGGTGGAAATCTCCGAGGCCGATGTGGTCCGGGTGAAGGCCGGCCAGAAGGTCCGTTTCACCATCCTCGGCGAACCGGACAACTATTATT
>JAJYAX010000468.1 GCA_021779275.1 Deltaproteobacteria bacterium
GAGCCGGGAAGCCCCCGGCTGCGAACAGTGAACATATTGATATCCTGCTTGATATTTCCGCCTCAAGAGATACAATAGCCTTAGCCTGGTAAACTAAAGAAATTCCCTCTCATACAAAAAACGGGGAGTGTTTAAGCGGCGCCCTTTCCCTCCACTGTATTATTGAAATGCATTCAACACGCCATCTGAAGGCCGGAAAAAGGTACACATCCGCCATGATGATTCCAGACAATCTGATTACCTTGCTGCACAACGGCGAGGCCTATTTTCCCGCGCTCGTTGCGGCCTTGGACCAGGCCCGGCAGGAGATATATCTGGAAACCTATATCTTTGAAAATGACCTTACCGGACACCTCATCACCGAAGCCCTCCGGCGGGCCGCTCTGCGTGGAGTACAAACACACCTGCTGATCGATGGTTTCGGCTCCAAGGGGCTGCCGAAGGACATGATTGCCTATCTGAAGGCGGCAGGCGTCATGGTCCTAAAGTTCCGGCCCAAGATATCTCCCTGGACGCTGCGGCGCCGGAGGCTGAGGCGCCTGCACCGGAAAATTGCGGTGGTGGACCAGCAGATCGCCTTTGTCGGAGGCATTAATATACTAGATGATGCCCCCGGTCAGACATCCCCCCGATATGATTACGCCGTACGTGTGGAGGGACCGCTGGTGGGGGAAATTTATGATTCGGCTCGCCGGTTATGGTCACGGTTGGCCTGGAAACGTCGCCTCCGTTCCGCCTGGGTCCGGAGAGACCTCAGACGCCCTCCCGCCCCCGCCTCCGCCGGTTCCATGCGCGCGGCCTTTCTGGTCCGGAATAATTTCCGCCACCGTCGGGATATTGAAGAGGCCTATCTGCAGGCAATAGGACGGGCGCGGACCGAAATCATCCTGGCCAGCGCCTATTTTTTACCGGGATTGAACTTTCGGCATGCTCTTATGGCGGCGGCGAGGCGCGGTGTCCGGGTTATTTTGCTCTTGCAGGGAAAGATGGAATACCGTTTGCTTCATTACGCCACCCATGCCCTCTACGGCAGTTTTCTCGATGCAGGGATCGAGATCTACGAATACCACCAGAGCCTTCTCCACGCCAAGGTCGCGGCGATTGATGGACATTGGGCCACGGTGGGATCCTCAAACCTGGACCCTTACAGTCTGCTGCTTGCCCTTGAGGCGAATATCGTGGTGGACGATGAAGGTTTTACTGCACTGTTGAAGCAGAGCCTGGAGATGGCTATCACGACCGGGGCAAGACAGATATCCGAAAATGCCTGGAAAACTCAGCCCCTCATGTTGCGTCTGGCGAGCTGGCTCAGTTACGGCTTCGTACGGTTCCTGCGAGGAATCTCGGATTATGCACCGGGGAAACCAGGAAATCATGACCGATAAGGAGCAAACAAACCATGGCCTCTCTGGATTTTGAACAGGAAAAAAGCATCTTTAGAAAATTCTATGACAGCAACCGCAGGCATTTGGTGGCGGCGAAGAACACCTATATCCGCATCATCAGCTCCCTGATCACCCAGTTTGACGGCGGCGAGGTGACAAAAATTGAAGGCCGGGTCAAGGAGAGAGAAGAGTGCATCAAGAAATTTAACCGGAAATACCAGCGTGAACTGGAGGCCGATGAGCGGGCCTACGAGATCAGGGATTTCATTTCCGACCTGATCGGCATCCGGATCGTTTGTCTCTATGAAGATCAAATCACCGTGCTGTCGGAGATGCTCCAGCATCACTTCAGGATCCTGGATGTCACCGACAAGATAGCGTCCATGGAGAGTACAGAGGATTCTTTCGGCTATAAGGGCCTGCACATGGATCTGGTCTTGAACGAAGAGATGGCCTCCCTGCCGAAGTACCTGCCCTATGCGGACTGTCCCGTCGAGGTGCAGATCAGGTCCCTGATTCAGGATGCCTGGAGCGTGCTGGACCATAAAATCAAATATAAAAAGTCCATCCCCATCGATCTGAAACGCAGGATCAATGTCCTCTCCGCCCTCTTTGAGCTGGCTGACCGGGAATTCATGGAGATCCGCAACGCCACCACGGAGTTGATCCAGCAGGAAACGGTGGCGCCTATCAGCGATTTACCGGATGAGGCCCCTGAGACCATGGGACAGATGGTAAAGGTTGCCAGTGGAAAAACCGTGAACGCCTTTAATTTTCTGCGTATCGCCGGCCACTTTTTCAGGGATTTTGAATTCGACGACTCTAAGGTCGACGACTTTGTGCATGATATCCTGAAATTGAACAAGGACTTTCAGAAGTCCGATCTTCATACCTGCCTGATCCGGAATCTGAAAATCATTAGAGAGTACCGAGACCATTTCATTGCAGAAAATCCCGGCAAGACCTTCAGCCCCTACACCTCGGTCCGGCACTGTCTCTATCTCCATGACCCGGAGACCTTCGGGCGGATTTTATCCAAGGGCGTACGAGAACGTTTTACAGACTGGCTGAGCGAGTCTCTCAACACTTCTGTATAGTTTTGTTCTCCTGAAAAAACGTTCTGTTTTGGCAAATCTAAGGCATGGTTTATTATTATTGTTGACATTATTGACAAGTAGCTAATAATTTCATTATATAACATATTGTTACAAGTTGTATAAACTTTCTCTCCGGTTGA
>JAJYAX010000469.1 GCA_021779275.1 Deltaproteobacteria bacterium
ATGATGCAGGATCAGGGAAAGATCCGTTTGAGGGTCTTCAAGGACCTTGGCGAGAAAATGTTCAAGAGTCACCTCATAATGGCTCCGGGAGACACAGAGTCCGGCCGCCGCCTCAAGGCATCGGGTACAAAATGGATTGAGACGGCCCAAAAGTGATCGAATGTCGACTGTCAGCATAGTGTTCTCCCCCGTTAGGAAATTTCTTCCGGTTATGGCCTGTTGAATGACCTGCGTCTAAACAATACGAATCAACTTGTTACCTCTCGGTCCGGATAAAACCGGCTGGTGGTTGTCCCCATTGTCTCGCCTGAAAAGAGCCAGGTGTCCCGGCCGAGGCTGGCCCATTGCCCCCCGCCAAGACAGACCTTCCGGGCCTGGTTCTCCGCCATGGTCACATCGATATCATATTCAAGCGGATCGAGGACAAACATTCCGGTGAGGAAGACCAGCTTGTTGTACATCTCGCTCCCTGGTATGAAGGCCCGGTACCTCTGCTCGTCAAGAGGACCGATCAGGATCCGGAATTTCCCCATCCGGTCATCAATCTCTTCGCCAAGGAAGCTGTCCACGCCAAGCGCCGCACCACCGCAGCCCAGCTGGAGCTGCTGACTCTCGGGAATTCTGGCCTTTCTGAGCACACAGGGAAGAATTTCCACCGGCAGGCCGAGGTAATCCTGGAGCAGAGTCTTCAGGCCCAGGGCCGAGCGGGGCGATTGCGAGAACAGGCCAATATAGCGAAGAAGGTGTTCGGCCTTGTCGATATCTTGACGAAAACCCGTCTCTCCCAGTCCGATCAGGCAGAAGAGCCTGGTAATATGGGCGGTATTCCGCTCCTCGTTGACCTGTTGAAACTGGCGGTATTTCATCCAGCTCTTATAGAGAAGGTGGTATAAGCGCTGGTGGATGATATCGAGAAAGCCCTTGGTGGCCCTGGCGTCATCATCCACCGCATCCATCAGATCTTCAGTATAGAAGGTCGGCAGAGGCGAGGAGACACCATACAGGCCGAAGAAGTTTGCGGTAATTTCAAATCTGCTGGTATTTACATCCGAAAATTCCTCTATCCTTTCAATATCCGCCGCCGGAAAGGCCAGGGAAAGAAGGGGGTTGATGAGAATATGAGAAAACCCGGAGTATTCCTGTGAATCGGGGGTATTCTGGGTGGAGATATGCTGTTGCAGGAGCCGTATAGCCTGAAAAAAGGAAAAAGATGCCCCCTCCTTCAATAAAGACAGCTTGAGATCAAGCCTTGTTATATCAGGGGACGCTCCCCAATCTTTGCTGGCCATGTAAGGGTGTCTCCACTGAGCGTTTCTTTGAGGATGAAATGCGTGAAAGAATTCAACGATGCATAGACTGCAAAAAACTCATTGAGCACTGAACCGAACAAATACAGGTCGCCCTGACTTGCAAAATAATCGTACCGCGCCGTACAGGTGATTTCTCTTCCTCGCAGCAGCAGACCCGACACAAGCCTGTCGGTTCCTTTTGACCGGATGGATTCAATACCGGCGATACGTTTCTGATTGGCAATCAGAGCAGAACGATCCTGATTATCAGGGAAAAGATAGAGGCCAAGCAGGGATTTAAAGTTTTCAGTGCTGGCCAGGGAGATATAATTCAGAGAGAGATGGGCCAGTAGTCTCCACAGCAGATTCGAACCAAGCGGCGGCAGGACCTCGGCGCTTGGCGAGGTGATATTCGTGAATTCAACCAGTTCAGGGGTAGAGCTGGTTGGCAGGGCAATGTCGCCGATCTGTATTTTCTCCGGCAATGTTCCATTGGTGCAGGTCAGTTCAATGCTGAGGGTCTCCGTCAGCGGAGGGCCTTCTTGAGGAGGATAGGCAACGGCAAGATAGATATCTGTCTTACGGCGGGCCGGGGATTTTTTCTGGGTTATGTTATACACCGGGCTGGAGCCCCGCTCCCGGTTGAAATGATCAAAATGCTGATAGTCTCTGGCGGTCGCCGATCCCTGGATATAGCCCGTCACCTTGTCGACGGCGTATATTTGAAAATGATCGACATTCTCTCCGGAGGGGGTGATACGATACTCCGTGCGCCTGTGATCCAGACGGATCGGATCCGCCTCGTGGGGAAAGAGATTGATGACCGGTGTGGCAAAAAGGACAAAGTCCTGCCTGCGTATTCGGGGCGGCGCGAAGGGGAAGGCCTCCAGCTCAAAGGAGAGTTCAAAGGTATTGCCCTCACCCCGCCCGGTCCACTTCTCCAGGCCGGTAACATCAAGAAAAAGAAAGTTGTCCGGCAGGTTCAGATACTCCTGTAAAAGGCGATAGCCGGGAAACGAGTTCCCCGGGTAGGAGAGCGAACCACTGTCAGGGGACAGCCCGACGGGCTTGAGATGATCAGGCGTAAGCGAAAATGTGCGCTCGCTGCCCGTTTCTTTCAAGACAATCCGTTTCAGGTAGCGGCGAAGCAGGTAATACCTGTCGGTCGCCTCGGCATAGGCCCCTGCCAGATGAAGCCGGAGATGTCCAATCCGCCAGTTTTTCAAGGTGATCCCCTTCAGCTCGAACTGCAGCATGATTGCGGCCGGCTTTCCAGGTTGTTCGCTATAGCTTGCCTGCAGAAGGGCTAAGGGATGCACATGGAC
>JAJYAX010000470.1 GCA_021779275.1 Deltaproteobacteria bacterium
ACCAGATAATGCTTCTTGCCTTGCAGAAGAGGCTGGAAAAATATAACGATACCTTTTCGATGATCCTTGCCGAAGATGGAGTCGAGGCCGTCAGCAAATTGAAAGATAACCCGGTTTCCCTGGTTGTTCTTGACCTGAAAATGCCCCGGATGGACGGGGTCAGTCTGCTCTCGCATATATCAGAAAACTATCCCGATATCCCGGCCGTCATCATATCGGGGTACCGGACCCAGGAGATGAACAAACTGGCCAAAGAAAAAGGGGTCGTCGCCTATATCAATAAACCGTTCCAGATTGATGATCTTGCCAAGGTCATTCTGAGCACACTGCGGAAGGAAGCTGAGGGAGGGACGCTCCATAATGTCTCTCCGGTTGTTTTTTTACAGTTGATGGAGATGGAGTCTCGGACGTGTACGATACGACTCGTCGACAGGGTCACCGAAAAGGGCGGGGTCCTCTTTTTCAGAGAAGGAAAACTCTTTGATGCCCGTGTTGGTCGAGAAAAGGGAATCAACGCCGCCTATATCATTTTCACGTGGGAGGATGTCACCCTTTTTATCCGGAATGAGTGTTCTGTGAATACCAATATAATCAAGAGCAGTCTGCAGCCTATCATCATGACGGCGGTCGGGATGAAAGACGAGCAGGAGAGTCAGATTCCAGGGAAAGAAGACGAGCAGGAAAGGCACATTCCCGAGAAAGAAGACGAGCTGCCCCTGTCAGCTGAACCGGCTACGACCGAACCCGAACAGCCGCCGGAGATTGACGTGCTCCCCCCGCAAGAAGTGGACGCCGTTTCAGAAGTGGCTGAAACGTCTCATATCGATAAGATTCGAAACCTGCTGCTGCGGGAGATTGGGGAAAGGTGCGGCCTGGAAGACATCTACTATGACAATAAAGCAGCAGAGACCATTCATTCTATTTCCCAATTGGGGGCGATGTTTAATTTTGGTCAATTAAAAGCCGGGTATATTGATCGCGGTAAGACAACGGATGAGGTCATACTGCCCGGTGAGCCCTCTATAGTCATAAAGGTTAATCCGAAATGTCCGCAGGATAGGATATTGCAGGTTTTGAACACCCAGATGTAATTGATTATAAGAATCGAAAGTAACGAGAAATCCATGCGTGTCCTTTCGGAAACCATATGAAAGAGTAAAGCAACTACTACCTATGAAAAATCTTTTCCATGATATTCTTGACATGGATGGTGTTCATGGACTTGTCCTTCTGTCGGAAAACGGCAAGATCCTGTTCGAATCCCTGGATGGCGAGCAATTCAGTCCTCAGCGTAGTGCGTTAAGCTGGAAGGCCATTATCGATTCCCTTAATTATTTTCATGAGATGGATCTTGTATTTGAACATGGCCGATGCTATCTGCGCCAGATTGAAAGCGGATATCTGATAATCAGTATGGGACCGATGGTCTCCGTGGCCATGATCAAATTGAGTTGTGACATTATCCTGCCGCAGCTGAAAAAAAAGAAGGCCGGTGGTGGATTCAGATCGTTCTTTCGGCTGTGATTCGAGAACGGAGTAATTTGTTTGGCTGCATTTTCTTTTTAGGGTGTTTTTTTGCCTATCTCGGAGGTCTTTCTGCAACGCGGTGGTTTTGAGAAAACCGCATGGTGACGTGTTTTCCCCCTCTCGCCTCTCCTGACGCAAAGGTCCTGATCCTGGGGAGTTTTCCTGGCCAGGAGTCCTTGCGGAAGCAGGAGTATTACGCACACCCCCGGAACGCATTCTGGTTTATTATCCGGTCCTTGTTTCATCTTGAAGATGCTCTTTCCTACAAGGAAACAACCCAGGTCCTGATTTCTCACCGGCTTGCTTTGTGGGATGTGGTGTCGTCCTGCCGCAGGGTGGGGAGTCTCGACTCTTCCATTGACAATACGACCATCCAGATCAATGATTTCAGATCATTCTTTCGGGAGTATAAAGAAATTGACCGGGTTTTCTTCAACGGTTTGAAGGCGGAACGGGAATATCAACGACGGGTTCTTCCGGAAGCATATTCGTTTTGCAGAACCCTGCAGTATCACAGACTCCCCTCAACCAGTCCGGCCATGGCGATGCTGACCAGAGAGGAAAAACTTGCCCGATGGGCCGCGGTCCTGGACAAACTGACCTGACCGGTTGGGTTGATCGGACGCGGGGTGTTTACAGCTCGGCGGAGAGGGTGGTTACCGGCTCGGTCGGTCGGATGACGAGATGCTGACCGTCTGAACTGTAGCCCTCCGGTTGACGGATGATCGACGTGGTCGTCACCGGTTCCGTGGGGCGGAGAGAGGTGGACGGGACCGCGGTGCAACCGGACAGAATGACGCAGAGAAAAAATGCGGATATGCAGAAACACGATTTTCCGGGACTATTCAATGCCATGCTGTCACCCTTTATATGAAAGTCTCTGCGGTGCTCCGGCCTTACCATGCCGGAGCACCGAGCTTTCATGTTTCGTTGCGGCTGGCCGGTCTGGTCCAGCCATGCTGGTTAGTCAGTGTGTAAAATCAACTTACTTTTCTCTTCCACCGAAAGAAGTAGCAAAGAGAAACAATAAAATCAAGAAAATTGTAATGCGAGCAGATGCAAGGGGAGGAGGTTTCCGTTTT
>JAJYAX010000471.1 GCA_021779275.1 Deltaproteobacteria bacterium
CTCTGCCGATTATGGAGATCACCCTGGCGGTGCTGGTGATCAATATGCGCTACCTGCTGATCGGTGCTTCCCTGCGTCCGCTGTTTAACGGCCGGTCCCTGGCGCATAAGGCTGTCTTCATGCATCTGGTAGCCGATGAAAACTGGGCTGTGACCATGGCCCGGTTTCATCGGCAGGAGGTCTCAACCTCCTTTCTGCTGGGTGGAGGATTGTGCGTGCAGGCGGCATGGTGCACCGGAACCTTGGCCGGACATCAACTGGGGACAGTCCTCGGCAACCCGGAAAAGTTCGGGCTCGATTTTGCCTTTGTCGCCGTCTTTACCGCGCTGGTCTGCAGCTTCTGGAAAGGGAAGAAGGATCTTCTGCCGTGGCTGGTGACGGCCCTTCTGGCGATAATCACGGAAAAGCTGGTCCCGGGCAAGTGGTATATCCTGGCCGGCGGTATCGGCGGGGCCCTGGTCGCCGCCCTGCTGCCGCTGCCGCAAAGTGCAGCAGAGAAGAAAAGAGAGAGCAATGGCTGAGAACGGCAGGGTCCTGCTGGTTATTTTTATGGCGGCCCTGGTTACCTACGGTCTGCGTCTGGGAGGGTTGGTGCTTGCCGGCCGCCTGCCGAAAACCGGCCGGTTCAGACTCTTTATGGACGCGCTTCCAGGCACTATTCTGCTTTCCCTGATTGTGCCCGCCGCCCTGGCGGCAGGCTTCTGGGGTTGGGTGGCCACTGCTGCGACTGCGCTCTGCAGCCTGAAGACCGGCAATGTATTTGTCTCCATGCTCCTGGGAGTGGCGATAGTCGCCGTGAGCCGTTATTTCGGAGGCTGAACGGTCAGCCTCTTCCGGTTCCTTATTCTGGTTCCTTATGGCAGAGTCCGCAGTCCTGGGTAATGGTCTCACCGGATTTTGTGGCATGCTCCTCATCATGGCAGCGGAAACAACCGTATCCGGCCTCGGCCTGTTGATGCCCGATCTGGCTCTTATATGTCCCCCATGTCACCTTCATCGCCGGCCAGATATTTTCAAGGTAGGCCTGTTGCAGAAAGGCTCCCGAATCGGCGATGGCCTTGTCGTTCTTGGCCGCAAAATCCGCGCCGTTGCGTTTTTCCTGGAGTGTTTTCAGATCCCGGACGATCTCTGACGCAGCCTTCTCCCGCGAACCATACCGCTTTTGCAGGACGGTGAGGCTGTCCTGTCTGATGCCTGGAATCTCAGGGTGGATCTTTTTGCTGGCCAGACCCGCGTCCACCTTTGCCGCGAGATCATCAAAGATATGGGTCGGCCGGTTATGGCAGTCGGTGCAGTCCATGCGCCTCCACGGGAGCGTGCTGTCTTGCCCCTTGGCGCCCGTCATAAACACCTTGAGGGTCCCGTCCGCCCGGGTCACTTTGACCGTCCCTATCTTGGTCCGTTTGTCATTCAGGGGCTGATAGTCTATGCGGATTCCATGGCCGGCATGCCAGTGAATGCCCTTTATGGAGTCGGTGACCGGGTCGCGGCCGCCCAGATGCAGCATGATGTTCTGGATTTCTGGTTTTTCCTGGTTTTCATTGGAGAATTTGACAAAGGTCTTTTTTATGTCGCCGAAGTATTTTTCCTGAGAGTGGCATTTTTCACAGGTGAGCGCCGCCGGCGGCAGCTCGGCCACTGGGGTCGGCACAGGGCGGTTGTAGTCGCCGGTCAACACGCCTTTCAACTGCCGCAATCCGGAAAACTTCGCCTTCAGAAATCCGCCGATACCCGGACCGATATGACATTCGACACAGGCCACATTGGCATGGGGGGAACGCTCGTGGGCGGTATATTCGGGGGCCATGGCCGTATGGCATACCAGGCCGCAGAAGGCGGGTGTATCCATAAAGCGGTATCCTTCAGAGGTAACCGTCGCAAAAAGGGAGATATTGACGACGGTGAGAACCAGAAAGAGGAGGATTACCTTGCGATGCAGTGCATTGCCGAGATTGATTGTAAAACCCTCCTTGGTCAGACTTCCCGCAAACATCTTCCGCCTGCCCATGAAAACCGCCACGGGGATCAGCAGGAGTCCGAAGAGCATGCCGACTGGAAAGAGGAAGACGGTGATGATTGCGGCATAGGGATTTTTCACCATGCCTGCCGTATGGGCGATCAAACCCAGAACGGAGAGGACGAAGAAGACGGTGGTGATGCCGACCCCGATCATACCCAGGGGGGTCTTAAAGGATGCCTTCACCTGTTCCCACCAGGAATGTGTCTCAGCGGATACTACGGGATCCTTTTCAGACATTGCATTTCCTCCTTTTGTAGTTTTGATGATGCGGGTAATTCGAGCAGGACAGGACCGTGCAAGATTGAGCAGATGCGAGGATAGTACGCCAATGCTTTCTTATATCGGAATTTTAAACGGAAAGGAAGGGAAGAAAATGCAGGAATACTGGCAGGTGGTAGGGTTTTTGAATTCCGTATAAGTCAATTCTTGACTTTTAAGTTCAAAAAAAATATATGATATAAATATCAGTTTTCGTTATGTAGTAATCATGTCTACGATGTTGTTCTTTTTTTGTTCATGAATAAAAACGCATTGCGGCGGATCAACCCGATTGAGTTGGCGGGGGCGTTTTTTCACTCTGAAAATTA
>JAJYAX010000472.1 GCA_021779275.1 Deltaproteobacteria bacterium
TCCCCGGTCTTTCCCAGACTTTTCCCGACCCTGGCAGTATAATCACCGCCGGCGATCTGCTGGGCGGTCTTCTGTAGTTTTCTGATCGGGGTCGTCAGGGAGCGGGCCAGCAGATAGCAGGCACCGAAAACCACCAGCAGCATGATAATGCTCCGGACTATCTCTCCTCGGCCTAAAAACGGCGGGAAAAATCGGCTCAGGACAACTGGCGCCCTCCCCTCAAGCGGTGGCGGCATTCCCGGAGGAGGACCAATCGGAAAAATCGCCGCCCACCCTTCGTGCGGCCTCCCCGGAGGAGACCATAATGTATGCACACCTATTACGACGATGGAGCCACCGTCCTCGGCCGTCAGGTATTTCGCCACTGTCAAGGTATCGCCTGATTTCCTAAGAGACACCTCATTATTTTTTCTTACGCTATCTGCAAGTTGTTCAAGCGCATCCGTTATCTTCTCGCCCGTTATTACCCGGTTATCATCACGGACCAGGCTGATTCTGGTACGGGCTCCCGCGGCAAGACCGTCAATGTATTTTTCGTACTCCTCCCGTCCTCCGCATTTGTACATCTCCCAGGCGGCCTGCCCCGAAAGAACGATCAGTTTCGCCAGATTTTCATCAATTCCTCTGGTCATATCGCCTTTCATTGATTCGATGGAGAGATGCCTGAAGGTGGAGATAACCGCCACACTCGCCGCCCCTCCCAAGATCATAATCAACCAGAAACTGAGAAAAAGCCTGAAAAACATGCTTCTCATATCACCTTCGATCCCGTTCGAAGAGAAAAATCAATCCGTCTCACGCGTCTTTGTATACATATAACCGACACTCCGAATGGCCTTGATCCTGTCCAGTCCATTAACCTGGGCCCCGAGCTTCTTGCGCAGACTGGACACATGGACATCAATACTCCGATCAAAGATTGCCAGTTTTCTCCCGAGAACCTTCTCCGCCAGCTCCTCACGGCTCACAACCTGTCCCGCCTTCAGCAGAAGCTCCTGCAGAAGTGAAAACTCTGCCGCCGTCACGGCCAGGTGCTTTCCTTCTTTGCTGACAGTCCTGGCTTTGGTCTGCAGAACCAGATCGCCAACTATCATCACCTCGTCTTCCACGAGATCTCCCCGGCCCCTTACACCATTTACACCGCCCTCTGTCCTGCGGTGAATTGCCCTGAGCCGGGCCACAAGTTC
Source organism: Deltaproteobacteria bacterium (assembly GCA_021779275.1). Lineage (GTDB taxonomy): Bacteria > Desulfobacterota > Desulfobulbia > Desulfobulbales > Desulfocapsaceae > CAIUQR01. Next base: position 1,188 of record JAJYAX010000472.1, read on the forward strand.
CCTGGGATTGAAAGGCTTCGGCAGGTAATCGTCCGATCCCATCTCAAGTCCGACAATCCGATCAACCTCGTCTCCCCGGGCGGTAAGCATCAAGACCGGAATTTTGGAGGATAGCCGAATACGCCTCAAGACCTCGAATCCGCTGACGCCCGGCAGCATTACATCGAGGACGACCAGGGCATGCCGTCCGGACAGCGCGCAGTCTATTCCCTGGACGGAATCATTGACCGTCTCCACTTCAAATCCCTCAGGTTGCAGATAATCGGTCAGCAGTTCACACAATTCGATATCATCATCTATGACAAGTATACGAGTCACCCGGAATCCCCCATTCATCAAATCGCCCTGCACCTCCCTTCCCTTGCCGGAACGAAATAAAATACAGTCAATGCCGCTTCTCTACCGTAAAGAATTGTAAAGTCCCGGAGTCAGATTTTTACCCTTAACATTTCTTTACACAACTTGACGGTAACTTAACGAAGAAAAAACAGGATATGCCGATAATCGTTTAAGGGGAAGAAGCGAATTGACCCCATCACCTGTGCCGTCTTTTATTGCACGAAGGGCACGCAACCAACGGAGGAACCGCTTATGAGCAGCATTAGTGGAATAAGCAACAGCTTGATAAGTTCACTCTTCACACAGGGCGCGCGATCCAGACCGGATCCAGCCGAAAAATTCAAGGAACTCGACATCGACAGCAACGGCGGACTGGACAAGACTGAATTAAGTGCACTGGCCCAGGATCTGTCAAAGATGACGGGAAAGACATTGAACGTCGACGACATGATGACCACCTATGACACCAACAATGACGGCCTGATGAGCCAGGACGAAGTGGGCGCAATGATGCAACAGGTCATGCCCCCACCAAACGCAGGAGCCGGCGTCAGTTCACAACAGGCGGCCCAGGCCTACCAGGCTAATTCGGGAGACGATCAAATATCCCTCCTGATGAAAATCCTGGGGCAGGCGGCAGATTCGTCCGCCACCTCCACTTCGGGCAGCGACCAGTTTTCTACGCTGCTCAGCATGCTGGGGCAGACGACGGATTCATCTTCGACCAGTACGTCAAACGATCCACTTTCAATCCTGCTCAATATGCTGAAACAAACTGCAGATACATCTTCGACGACAGATTCAAGGCCCGGTCCCGCGGAGATGTTCAAAAAACTCGATAGCGATGGCAGCGGCGGTCTGAACACGACCGAACTTGACGTCTGGCAAAGGACTTTTCATCAATGACGGGACAGACCGTCGATACGGCAAATGCCATCAGCACCTATGATGCCGATGGAGATGGCGAGCTTAGTAACCTGAAAATCGGATAAAGCGAACACTTTAACCCCACAGCACAACTCCACGAGCACGGTCTAGTCGAAAATCCGTGCTTTTTTTCTTGCTTTTT
>JAJYAX010000473.1 GCA_021779275.1 Deltaproteobacteria bacterium
CTGACGGAGCCAGAACTCCGCCAATACCCTGCCGATACCACTGGCGCCCCCGGTGATAACGGCCACCGCATCCTGTATCTCCAACATTGTTTTCTCCTTTTCCATCCCCATACCAGAACAAAAGACTGATTTTCAGGGATCTTGGCCATCCGGTCCGGTTTTTCAGACAAGGCGGCCAAGAGCCCTGAAACCGTCTCATCTCCCGTACTGCCTTCAATGCGGCGCTTCAAGAAAGAACACCACCATTCCAGCAAGATAGATCAAACAGAATACGCCGGTTCTTTCCCCATAAAATCGAAGCGTTTTCTTCCGGCCCGCCTGTCTGCTTTTTAGGACACGGCTGTTTAACCGGCATATCAGTCCAACATATCTGCCCAATAGACGCCATTTATTAAAAAATTCAAGCTCAATTCTCCCGGCCCGGCGGATCATGCAATCTCAGCGGTGTCCTGTTTTTCATACTGAGCCCGGCCACAGGGCGGGCAGCCCCCCTCGAAACATTTTATACATATGTAATTAATGGTATTTTTAAAAAATATCCGGCTGGCACGCCAGTTGCTATAGTCTTCCGGCAAGCACCGAACCCTGTGATTCAGTGAAAAACGTACATGAAAATCATCAATACGGAGGAAAACACCATGCCGTGGACACAAGTAGTTGATCCATTAGGAAATATTGGATTCTCTGCTCTTGCAGCAGTCATTCCGGTTATCTTTCTTTTCTGGGCGCTGGCCTGGAAGAGAATGAAAGGACATTGGGCCGCCCTGGGGGCCGTTATTCTGGCCATCCTGGTTGCGGTGATCGCCTACGGAATGCCTGCCAAATTAGCCCTCCTCGCCACATTCAACGGGGCAATTTTTGGTTTGTTTCCCGTCTGCTGGATCATTATCACAGCGCTGTTTATCTACAACATGTCGGTCAAGACCGGACAGTTCGAGATCATCAAGAACTCGCTGGCCTCCATCACCGACGACCGGCGCATGCAGGCGCTGCTCATCGCCTTCTCCTTCGGCGCTTTTCTTGAGGGCGCCGCCGGATTCGGCACGCCCGTGGCCATTACCGCCGCAATGCTGACCGGCCTCGGCTTCAATCCCCTCTATGCAGCCGGCGTCTGTCTGATCGCCAATACCGCGCCTGTCGCCTTCGGCGCCATCGGCATCCCGATTGTCGTTGCCGGTCAGGTCTCCGGTATCCCCGATATGGCCATCAGCCAGATGGTCGGCCGCACCCTGCCGTTTCTGAGCGTCATCATTCCGCTCTATCTGACCATCCTGATGTCCGGCTGGAAAAAGGGCATCGAGGTATGGCCGGCCTGTCTTGTCTGCGGCGCATCCTTCGCCATTGTCCAGTATCTGTCCTCGAACTTCATGGGACCCTTTCTCCCCGATATCCTGGCCTCGATCGCCTCGATCATCAGCGTGGTCCTGTTCCTGAAGGTATGGCATCCGAAAGAAAGCTGGCATTTCCCTGAAGAAAAGGCAAGCCTCGGCCGGGAACAGCTCCGGTATACCGGCGGGCAGGTCTTCAGGGCCTGGGCCCCCTTTATCATTCTCTCTATCTTTGTTGCAGCCTGGGGTGTGCCGTCAATCAAGGTCGCCCTCGACAAGCTCTTCCTGGTTAAATTCCAGATCGCAGGTCTGCATAATATGATCCTGAAAGGCGCCGCCCCGATGCCTTCCGTTTACATCATCAATCTGCTCAGTGCGGCAGGAACCGCCATCCTCTTCGCCGGACTTTTTTCAGTCCCCGTCATGGGCGCCAGTGTCGGAACGGCGCTGGGCGTCGCCGGCGACACCCTCAACAAATTGAAATGGCCCATTCTGACCATCGCGCTGATCCTCGGCTTCGCCTTTATCTTCAACTACTCGGGGATGGTTGTGACCCTGGGAAACGCCTTTGCCGCCACCGGCGTGTTTTTCCCGTTCTTCGCTCCCTTTCTCGGCTGGCTCGGTGTCTTCATGACCGGTTCCGACACCTCGTCCAATGCGTTTTTCTCCAAGCTGCATGTGGTTACCGCCCAGCAGATCGGCGTTGATCCCGTTGTTTTGGTCGCCGCCAACTCATCGGGCGGCGTCTGCGGCAAGATGATCTCTCCCCAGTCCATCTCTGTCGCCACATCCGCCACGGGTCAGGTCGGCAAGGAGGGAGATATCTTCCGCTTTACACTGAAACATTCCCTTATCCTGACCGCCGTGGTCGGCATCATGGTCACTCTCCAGGCCTATGTCCTTAAATGGATGATTCCAATCTATGAAAAGGTCGCCGCAGCAGCCCCTGCCGTGGCTACAGCGGCAGCCAAAGCGCCGGCACCCCCAGCCAACGGCAACGAATACCTGATGGGAACCTTCGCCCTGGCCCTGTTGATTACCGTATTGTCAATTGCCGCCGGGAAAATGATCCAGTCCCGGGAAGGTGCGGATAAAATTCACTTCCATTGAGTTTTTCCGTCAAGAGTCCCGTGGCCGCTCCCCTCGCGGCCACGGGAGCCCAACCCAGCCGCGATCTCCGACACCTACCCGGGATTCCGCCGGAAGACCGCTTGGCCCGACGCAGCCGCTTTTTCCGTTTCAGCATCAACCTGCATCAGCATTTCA
>JAJYAX010000474.1 GCA_021779275.1 Deltaproteobacteria bacterium
ATCTAAAAAGCCCACCGGAACCACAGTCGATGCCGATCTGAAGGGTGTGGGGCTGCAAAGATTCCCCCTTGTATCTGCTTTGATTACAAACATATATCGAAAAACTCAAGCACAATCCTGCCGGCCTTGAATTATAAAGGGCAGCCGGGCTCCAACCGGAGGCGCCGTCAATCAGGGAAGGAAATTAGACTTGCACCGCCTACAGGGAATGATTACACATAAAGCCCAACGAAAAAGCAGGATACCGGGAGACAAATCATGCACTATGAAGGGAATATCTTCAGACCGCCCAGCGAGGCAAACAGCATCCTCTTGCAGGTCACCTGCGGATGTTCGCATAATAAATGTTCCTTCTGCGGGATGTACAAGGGAACGCGGTTCACCATCAAGGACGAGGGCGTCATTCTGGCCGATATCGACTTTGCGGCCAGGCACTGTCGAAATCAGACCCGTCTTTTTCTCTGTGACGGCGATGTCCTGATCGTTCCTCAAAAGCGGCTGGTGACCATCCTCACCGCCATCAGGGAAAGGCTCCCGTGGATTACCAGGATCGGGACCTATGCCAATACCAAGAGCATCATGCGCAAGCCCCCGGAACAACTCCGGGAGCTCCATGATCTCGGCCTGACCATGGCCTACATGGGCCTGGAATCGGGAGATGACGTGACCCTGGAGAGAATACATAAGGGTGCGGATTCAGAGAGGATGATCGCAATGGGCAAGAAGATCCGGGCCGCCGGAATAAAACTCTCAGTCACGGTTCTTTTGGGAATTGCCGGAGAAGAACGCTCAGATATCCATGCCGTGGAGACCGGCAGGGTCCTTACCGCCATCGACCCTGAATACGTTGGCGCCCTGAGCCTGATGCTGACCCCGGGCACCCCACTGCACGACGACTCCATCGCAGGGAATTTTTCACTGCCGGGGCCTGCCGGAATGCTCCGGGAGCTGAGGAGCATGTTTGCCCGCACCGACCTGACGGATGGCTATTTCCACGCCAACCACGCCTCCAATTACCTGCCGATCAAGGCAAGATTGCCGCGGGACAAGAACGCGGTCCTGGGTCTGATCGACAGTGCGCTCAGGGGAGAGACGGCCCTGAAGCCCGAATATATGAGAGCATTATAAGGGCCTTCTCTCAGTCGGCCCCGGCGCCCTCATAGCCGGTATCGATGGGCAGTCCCGGACTGCGGGCGGACGCCACGGCCAGCTCATCACAGCGTTCGTTCAAGGGATTTCCGGCATGGCCCTTGACCCACCGAAAGACGATGTCCAGCCCCCGGGTCAAATCCAGGAGTTCAGCCCAGAGATCGCGGTTCAGGGCGGGTTTTTTGTCCGATTTGATCCAGCCGTTTTTCCGCCAGTTCCTGGCCCAGCCCTTATTGATCCCGTTCACGACATAGCTGGAGTCGGAATGGATGGCGATGGGCTTATCTTTGTGTTCGAGCTGCCGGAGGGCTACAATACAGCCCATAAGCTCCATCCGGTTGTTTGTGGTCAGCCGGTAGCCGCCGGTCAGCTCCTTCTTCTCACCGGCATAGATCTGGACCACCCCATATCCTCCGGGACCCGGATTGTTTATCGCGCCGCCATCGGTATAGATCTCCACCCCGCCCTCTCGCTTGATATCCGGCGGCGGAGGGGCCTTGGTTTTATGCCGGCATGCAGCCCGGGCAGGACCTGATTTTGCCTCCTGTATCCAGCTTTCAGCCTCTTCCCTGGTGGCAAACCCCTTGAATCGCGCCTGGGGAAATCCCTTCACCTGGGCCTCGGCCTCAGGCCAGACCGTATAGATACCCGGCTTACGCCCGGAAGCCACTGCATAAAATTTCTTATTGGCCATCGCACTCCCTGCCCGCGCACCACACGAAATTGATCACAATAAAAAAGGGCAGGCCCAATGTATGGTCCCGCCCTCGTATTTTATCTACAACCTGCAGAAGATCAGCATCCGCGGATCCCTCAACCGCCGGCTTTTTTGACCTCTTTCTTTGCTGACACGCTTTCGCCTGCCTGGGGACCGATGGCATCACGGGAGACCCTGACATGAACGTCCTTGTCTATTTCCAGCGTTACAATCTGATCGGTTAAGGCCGTGATCTGGCCATGCATCCCGCCTTTAGTGACCACTTTGTGGCCGACCTTCAGATTATTCAGATATTCCTGATGTTTTTTCGCCTGCTTCTGCTGGGGCCGGATGAGAAGAAAATAGAAAACAACAAAGATTAGGATCAGGGGGGCAAATTGGGTAAACTGTCCCAAGCCTCCCGCCAGTCCCGCTGTTCCGGCCGCCCCATCAGCTGCGTACGCAATTCCCGTCATGATAAATCCTCCGAAGAATAAGAGTATACCGGCAGACTTGCCGATTACGTTTCCATCCAAAATCCGGGGTAAGATAATCATTCATCCTCGAGCCTGCCATAAAAATCTTTCCGGAAGGCCGCAAAGCGGTCCTTTTCAATGGCCTGCCGGATATCCGCCATCAGCCCCAGGTAATAATGCAGATTGTGTATGGTATTCAGATGATAGCTGAGGATCTCCCGGGACTGGTAGAGATGGCGCAGGTAGGCGCGGGAATAATGTCGGCAGGTCGG
>JAJYAX010000475.1 GCA_021779275.1 Deltaproteobacteria bacterium
AAAAAATATATTTTACGAGATACCGGTGATGTTGAAAACACATATTCTTATCGTGGAGGATGAGGCCGATATCCAGCAGCTTGTCAGCTATAATCTGATCAGGGCCGGATTAAATGTAACCTGCGCCGATTCCGGCGAAGAGGCCATCGCCTGTCTGGGCCGGGAGAAGATTGACTGCGTCCTGCTCGATTTGATGCTGCCGGGGATGAGCGGACTGGAGGTCTGTTCGGCCATGAAGAAGGGCAAAGGGAAGACCGGCAACCCTATCCCTATTATCATGCTCACGGCCAAAGGAGAAGAGGCGGATATCGTGGCCGGGCTTGAATGCGGGGCGGATGACTATATAACAAAGCCCTTTAGCCCGAAGGTCCTGATAGCCCGTATCAAATCCGTGCTCCGGCGCTTTGAGGATCATAAGGGCGACGCGGAAAAGACGGAAAAGGGACGCATTGTTATCAACAACCTGGAGATTGATCCGGGACGCCATGAAATCCGTCTGGGAGACGATCTGCTGCAGCTTACCATGACCGAATTCGGGATCCTGACCCTGCTTGCCGAAAAACCGGGCTGGGTCTTCACCCGGCAGCAGATCATCGACTCGGTCAGAGGCTATGATTTTCTGGTCACGCCGCGGGCTATTGATGTCCAGGTCTTCGGTCTGCGCAAGAAAATGGGGGAGGCCGGAGGCATGATAGAAACGGTCAGGGGCATCGGCTACCGGTTCAAGTCGGACTGGAACGGAGAAAAATAAGGGAACAACCATGGGACAGAAGAAACTTATCTGGCAGATCTTTCCTGCCAACCTGCTAATTATCCTGATCACCATGGGGGGCTTTACCTGGTACGGCTCGATTGCCCTGAAGGAGTTCTATCTCCATGAACTGGACACGGATCTGGCTGACAGAGCGCAGCTGGTCAGGGCAAGTATTAATGAATTTATGGGGCAGGACGTCTCCTCGAAGCTGAAACAATTCTGCACCATAGCCGGGAGAGAATCGGCAACCCGGATTACGGTTATTGATCCTGATGGGAAGGTCCTGGCGGATTCGGATGAAGATGCCGAGACCATGGAAAACCACAGGAACAGGCCGGAAATCATCGAGGCCATTCACGGGGATACCGGGAAGTCCCTGCGGTTCAGCAGGACCTTGCAGAAGAGGATGCTCTATGTTGCCATTCCGTTGCAGGGGAGTGCGGGCAGGGAAGAGCCCAAGGGGATCGCAGGCGTCCTCAGGGTGTCGGTGCCGGCAACATCGATAGATACCACCCTGCAGTCCATCCGGATAAAGATCGGCATAGGCCTGGCGGTGATAATCCTCTTGGCGGCCGGAGTCGCCCTGCTTGTCTCCCGGAATATCAGCCGGCCCCTGGAGGTCATGAAGCGGGGCGCCGAGAGGCTGTCCCAGGGGGACTTCAGCCTGCGGATGTCGGGCCTGCAGCGGAGATCGGCCTCCCTGGAGGTGGCGGCGCTTGCCGCGTCCATGGACAGGATGGCCGAACAGCTGGAGGAGAGGTTCAAGACCATCCTCAGCCAGAGAAATGAACTGGAGACGGTCTTTTCCTGTATGGTTGAATCGGTTCTGGCCGTTGACCGCAATGAGCGCGTCATCAATCTGAACAAGGCCGCCGCGGACCTGTTCGGGATCGACAGGGAAAAGGCCAAAGGACGGCTGGTTCAGGAGATCGTCAGAAATGTTCCGCTGCAGAGGCAGATTGCCAGGATCCTTGAGACCAGAGAACCCCAGGAGGATGAGATCGTTCTGCAGAATGCCGAGGGAGAGCGATTTTTACAGACCAACCTGGTTGTCCTCCATGACGGCGACAACGAGAGCGGCGATGTGCTGGTTGTTATGAATGATGTGACCAGGCTCAGGAGTCTGGAGAACATGCGCCGTGATTTTGTCGCCAATGTCTCCCATGAACTGCGGACGCCCATCACCTCGATCAGGGGCTATGTCGAGACATTGCTTGATGAAAAACTGGAGGATCGCGAAAACGGCATCAGGTTTCTGGAGATCGTGCTGCGGCAGTCGGACCGGCTCAATGCGATCATAGAAGACCTTCTCTCTCTCTCCCGGATCGAACAGGAGAAGGAAAACGGGGAGATACCCTTGATGGAAGGCCCTCTCCGGCCGGTTCTCGAGGCGGCGATCCAGACCTGCCAGATAAAGGCTGACCAGCAGGAGATCAATATTACCCTGGACTGCCCCGACGAAATATGGGCAGTCATGAATGACACCCTGATCGAACAGGCGGTGGTCAATCTCCTGGTGAATGGCATTAAATACAGCGAAAACGGCTCAAGGGTTGCGGTCCGGGCGGAGATCGCGGGCGCGGACGGGAACAAGGTCCTGATCCGGGTGACCGACACGGGGATCGGGATCGGCAAGGAGCATCTGCCCAGGCTTTTTGAACGGTTCTATCGAAGCGACAAGGCCCGCAGCCGCAAGATAGGCGGCACCGGCTTGGGGCTTGCCATCGTCAAGCATATCGTCCAGGCCCATGGCGGGACGGTGGAGGTGCAGAGCAGAGAAGGGCAGGGGACGACCTTTACCCTGGGGATATCCGGGATGCTCAGGGACTCTCAACTGG
>JAJYAX010000014.1 GCA_021779275.1 Deltaproteobacteria bacterium
AGTCTATTCGGAAGCGACGGCAAAGTCGAGAATGAGGAACAGATTTATGACGAGGATGTTTCCCTGGAAAATCTTTTGAAGAAAGAATTCTGGGAGTGCATTACGAAGTTGTCCGACCAGCTCCCGAACCAGGAGCGAGAGGTTTTTTTTCTCCGGTTTATCGATCACTTGAGCATCCGCGAGATAGCACAGACTTTGGAGAAAAACGAAAGCACGATCAAGACGCATCTCTATCGGGCAATTAAAAAATTCAAAGAAGACGAAGAGACCATGCGGATGGTCGACGGAGGCATATGATGAACATGGACAATCATCTTACGGACGATCAGATCGTCAGATATTTGGTGGACCCCGTTGACCTGCCTTCCGGATTCATTATACATATGGAGACCTGTTTACATTGTCAATCAGAGAAGAACAGCCTCGAGAGCAAACTTTGCCGCTTAGGGGAAATTGCCAGAAGTTCCGCTCCAGAAATACGAAAAAGGATCATTCTTCCCCACATCCAGACTGAAAAATCTCACTCCATGAGTTGGGTTAGATCACCAGCTGTAGGAGCAACTTTTGCCGTAGGCGTTTTGTTGGCGGTCTGGCTCGGATTTTCCCATATGGAGCAGCAAAACAAAGTAGCCAAACTGACGACAGAGATGATCAGAGACGAATATCTCATGACGGAAATTGAAAAGCTGGATAGAAACGATCTCCCCCAAACATGGATTGATATTTCCAGCGACTCTGAAGTCGATTTGGACGACAGCCTGATTGAAATACTAACACCTGGATCTTGAAGAGACATGAGTTTCCCTTATAATCCTTTGAAAAGGTAGGCATTATGAAAAAAATGAAGATTTTGATGCTCATGGCGGCCGCGGTTTGTTCCCTGCTGGTATTCAATGATCAGTCTCAGGCACAAGTACCTCCAGGGAGATGGTGGCACTTGCCAGGAATTGTATCAAAAATCGGCATCACCGATATGGAGGGAAGGCAATTGGACAGCATGTTCGTCCAGAATCGTCTGCGACTCATAGATCTTAAGAGCGGAGTGGAGAAGGAACAGTTTGAGTTGCAGAACCTTCTCGATGCCGCCCATCTTGACGAAAAAGCAGCGGAAGACCAGTTTTCCAAACTCCAAACTGCGCGGTCCAAGCTCAACGCTGAACGATTCTCGTTTTTGCTTGAGGTGAGGAAACTTCTTGGAAGAGACCGCTTTCAGCAACTTGAGGGGCTGATGAAAGATTTTCGTAAAAATGCTACGAGGAAATTCAGGCAGGGACAACGCCCCCTGCAAAACAAGGAATCGGAATAAAACGCTAACCGCAATCAATACGAGTTGAAGGAGAAGTATTTGAGAGTTCTGCGATTTGAACCAAGAAATATTTCCCGACTTGTTGCCTTATGATAACATGTGCCATGCCTTCATAAGGCCTGAAATTAACAATAAGAAGAGGATGCAACAATGATGAAAAGGATCACGAGAGTATTTGCATTGATGATGGCTGTAATGTTCCTGTTGGGCAATACGGCAGGCTTTGCCGAATCACAATGGAATAAGAACCACCCCCGAAGGCATGAAGTAAACGCAAGGTTAAACAAACAGAACAGACGAATTCACAAAGAGGTGAAGGAAGGCGATATAACCAAGGCTCAAGCCCGCAAACAACATCGTGAGGATCTCCAAATCCGAGGAGAAGAGCGAGCGATGGCAAGCCAGAACGGCGGCCATATCAACAAGCAGGAGCAGAAGACGCTTAATCAGCAGGAGAATGCTGTAAGTCGTCAGATTGGCCAATAGCCTCTTTCAGTTAGGTGATCAGCGAAAAATATCAGTGAACATCAGGTATAATCGCACTTTGGAGGAAGTATATGGAATATATCGCAAAAAGTGTATTTTTAGTCAAATATGCCGAAAAATATTATTTGCGATTTCAATAAGTTAAATTTCTGAAAAATTTCAGGAATTGATTTTTGCAACAGAACCCTTTTTATTGATGCCGAATGATGTTTGCCGTTTTTGGATAAGGAGGCTATAAAATGAAATTTCGTTGGTGTATTTTAGTGATAGCTTTGATTCTCACATGTAGTGGTTGTGTGGTAGCCCCTGCCTACCACCCTAGGCCGTATTACAATCCTTATTACGCTCCCCATTACTACTATAGACCCTACTATTATCCGTACTATTATCGAAGGTGGTAGAGAAGTGGGTGTGAAAAACGGTTCAAAAATATGGAAGAGAGCCTCCTTGCTTATGCCGCGCGTAATCCGTGCAGAAGTACTTCAAGCATTGACGGCGCCACAAACTGACCCCCAACAGCAATTCGAGGGGGCACGGGTAAGAGCGGTGCGGGCCGTTTATTATGAACGTTGCCATTTCGAAGGTCTCAATATCCCTTTTACCTAAAAGATAGGTTTATACATCCAAGACAGGGTTGATTCAAATGGTTCAATACTCTTTTTCATGGTAATGGCCACTGCCAATATCCACCCCTTATAGATGGAGACCGTGGTTTTCTCCTTTCACACTGTTTCCATCTTTTGTGTCTCTATTTTGACAGGTCATTGCATAGATTTCATTACCTTAATTCCAAGCGTTATTGGGACAAATGGGATCATGTGGAATCGGTGATCCCTCGCCCTTCAGAGCAATAGTAGTAACAGTAAATTGAAAATGTCCTATCAACATTAAAACTCCTGAGTCTGATCAGAACAGGTCGTATTGCCGGCAGGTTATCCCATCACCGACTCAATTGTCTCTCTCAGTTCAGCCATGTCAAAGGGTTTGGCAATGGCGGCGCAGAAGCCGTATTCATCATAATCGACCATGACAGGGTCATGGGAATAGCCGCTGGAGACGATAATCCGTGCCTCGGGATTGATATCGTAGATGGCCCCTGCCGTCTCCTTACCGCCCATGCCGCCGGGGATGGTCAGGTCGACAATAACCCCGTCGACGGGTGTCCCCGTCTTCCAGAGATGTTTATAGATCTCGATGGCCTCGATGGAGTTTTTCACACAGATACATTCGTGTCCGAGACGGACAAGTATGCGGTTGGCGATATTGAGCAGCATTTCCTCTCCATCCACCACCATGATCCGGTAATGCCGACCCGGCGGTCTTTCCCCTTTTTCCTCGGTTTTCAAGCGTTGATCCAGTGAGGCCGGCAGAAAGACAGTGACGGTCGTTCCCTGGCCGGGTTCAGACTGCACGGTAATATGACCGTCATGTTTCTGGAGGATGGAATAGGCAATGGCCAGGCCCAGCCCGCTGCCGTTGTCTTTCGTTGTAAAGTAGGGATCAAAAATCTTGGAGATGTCCCTCTTGTTGATGCCGCAGCCGGTATCTCTGATCTGCAGCCTGATGAAATTCCCGCTGCCCGGCGCCGGGAAGCCGGGGATGTCAATGCCTGTGACGTTGCTGCAGTCAATATCGATGGCGCCGGAGCCGGAAATGGCCTCCTTGCTGTTGATAATAATGTCTTGGAGGACCTGGCCGATCTGGCCGGCGTCGATATCCACCAGCCAGAGATTTTCAGGGGCATGGATGGAGCACGAGATGGTTGACCCATGGAGGGCAAAATCGGCTGAGTCCTTGATGAGCGGGGCAATCGAGGTGGTCTTCCTGACCGGGGTGCCTCCCTTGGAGAAGATCAGCAGTTGCTGGCTCAGGGCCCTGGCCCGAATGGCGGCCTTATCGGCGCTCTCGAGTAAGTCGTACTTCTCGTCGGCCGGATCGGTGAGTTCGCGGACAAGGTTGATATTGCCGATGATCGCAGTCAGCAGGTTGCTGAAATCATGGGCGATCCCGCTGGCCAGCACGCCGAGTGATTCGAATTTCTGGGCTCGCAGGACCTCTTTTTCCATTTTCTTGCGTGCGGATATATCCCGTATGATCCCGACGGTATGCCATTGGTCGCGACTTTTGAAGGCGGAAAAGGAGACCTCAACCGGGAATTCCGTGCCGTCCTTTCTGTAGCCGAACAGTTCAATGGTCTTTGATCCCGCGCTGTCCTTGTCCGGCATCTTGAACCTTTTCGAGATCTTGGTCAAGGTCGACTGGTGTTTCGGAGGGGCTATGATGGTGGTGATCGGTTTATCCATGGCCTCTTCGGGCGTATACTGGAAGAGCTTTTCCGCAGCTGGATTCCAGTGCAGGACCTTCTTGTTGCTGTCGATCACAATGATGGCGTTGGCGGCAGCCGAGTTGATGGCCCGCAGCTGTTCTTCTCTCTCCCGCATGGCCTCTTCCGCATTCTTTCTTTTCATGCTGGTGCGCGCCAGCAGCAGAGAGCAGATGGCGATGATCGCCAGGCAGACGGAGTAGAGGAGGAATATACGATTCAGGATTTTCACGGGCCAGGCAGCCAGCATCCCGGTCGGCACATAGGATACCGTCTTCCAGAAATATTGACTCTGTTGCGCCTGGATGATCCCCGATGCCGGGGAAGGCTGGCTGCCCTTGAAAACAGGATAGATGGTGCCGAAGGTCACCAGGCCGTTATCTGTCTGAAACTGTCCCGATTCTTCCCTGTTGATGCGCTGCCATTCATCGGGGAGGTGCTTTTTCATGCTCCGGCCGTCCCGGCTGGACGGGCTGAAATCCCAGCCCTGGTCCTGATTCCGGCTTGTGAGATAATAGCTGTCTGAATTCACAAGTATGGTTGAGCCGGGCGAGTTGGCCGAGGCCTTTTTCAGCTCCTCAATGAGCAAGGCGCCGAAGTAATTCAGAACAAGTATCCCGCGGTTATGTCCCGCCGTATCGAAGACCGGTGTGCTGAAGCGGACGGTGGGATTGACGGATTCCATCTCGCCCTCCGTATTCAGGTCAAAGGGCGAGACATACACCTCTTCCCGGGAGAGACCGATGGTCTTCTTGAAATAGTCCTTCTCCGAGATGTCTTTGAGTGTATCGGCACCGGCTTGCCGCGTATGGCCGTCGGCACAGTTGAGGGCAATGATTTCCCGGCCGTTTTCATCTATATACCGGATCTTAGAGTAGGAAGATTTGATTCTGCAGAAGGACTGCCATTCATCGGTCAGAAGATGGGCATGCTCGGGTCCCCCGTCCCCGAGAAACCGGATCAGTTCGTTCTGGCCGGCCAGGAATTTCAGATCCATGCTGATCGCATTGAAATCGGAGGCGACGATGTTCATCTGGTTCCGGATATTGAAAATCTCGTTTCTTTCGATGGTGGTTTTTTCGATTTTGGCGTCCTTGAAGTACAGGAGTAAGGTCATGCTTCCGAAAAAGACGGCCGAAGGTAGAAAGATGAGCAGAAAACGTTTAAAGATATCATCCCATTTGACATGATCGGACATTTCCATCGGGCTCTTCATGCGGTTTCCGGTTTTCTGAGATACGGTTATGGCGCAGACGGGAGAACGGCGACACCCTGAGGTGAAAACAGGATGTAAGGGGTGGAACTCTCCACGATAATCTCACGAGTAGTAGCAAGTTCAGCGGTAATTGGCAACACTATTTTCCGCAGGTGTTTATGGGTGTCGCCGGCCGGGCGGGTTCCTGGTTAAGGGGTATTCAGAGGAGGTTTGCCTGTTTTCAGGCTGAGTGAAATCCGGCTGCGGTCCTTGTCCACCTCAAGGATAGTGACCGTGAGCTGCTGGCGGATCTTCACGACCTCGCTTGGATCCTTGACGTAGCGGTCGGCCAGTTGACTGATATGAATGAGCCCGTCCATGTGCACCCCGATGTCCACGAACGCCCCGAATTTAGTGATGTTTGAGACGATGCCGGGAAGTTGCATGCCGGGGTGCAGATCATGAACGGTGTGAACGTCTCGGGCAAAGGAGAAGGGGGAAAAGATCTTCCGGGGGTCGCGGCCGGGCCTTGCCAGTTCGATCATGATGTCGGAGAGTGTCGGCAATCCTCTGGTGTCGGAGATATAGTTCGTGATATCGATTTGTTGCCTGGCCGCTTCGGAGTGGATCAGCTGATCTACGGTGCATCCGGTATCCCTGGCCATTTCCTCCACGGTTGCATACATCTCGGGATGAATGCCGCTATTGTCCAGAGGATTCCGGCTGGCATGGATCCTGAGGAATCCGGCGCATTGTTCGAAGGCCTTGGCGCCCAGACGGGGAACCTGCAGCAGGTCCTTGCGGCTGGTAAAGGGCCCCCTCTCATCCCTGCAGGCGATGATGTTTTTGGCCAGCACCGGCCCCAGGCCCGAGACATGGCTGAGAAGCTCCAGGCTGGCGCTGTTTACCTCAACGCCCACGCTGTTGACACAGCTGACCACCACGTCATCGAGGCTGTTCTTCAGCTCCGTCTGGTTGACGTCATGTTGATACTGGCCGACGCCGATGGATTTCGGATCGATCTTGACCAGTTCCGCCAGCGGGTCCTGCAGGCGTCTGCCGATGGAGACGGCCCCCCTGACGGTCAGATCAAGGTCGGGGAATTCGGCCCTGGCGGATTCCGAGGCCGAATAGATCGACGCCCCATCTTCATTGACAAGGGTGACCAGCACGTCTCCCAGGGGAAGGGCGCGGACAAAATCCTCGGTCTCCCGGCTGGCGGTGCCGTTGCCGATGGCTATGGCCGCAATGCCGAATTTCTTCACAAGGTGTGTAACCGTCCGGGCGGCCAGGCGAGCCTTTTCTCCGGCATGGGTGGGGAAGATGGTCTCGAAGTGCAGCAATTTTCCTTGTTCGTCAAGACACACGAGTTTAGCGCCGGTGCGGAAGCCCGGATCGAGGGCCAAGACCCTTTTAGGTCCCAGCGGCGGCGCCAGCAGCAGGTCGTGAATGTTGGCGGCGAAGACGCCGATGGCCTCATGGTCGGCTGCTTCTTTCAGCTCCCGGTAGAGCTCGTTTTCCAGGGAAGGGGCGAGAAGTCTCTGGTAACAATCATCAACGGCCCGGGCCATTTGGCCGCCGTGCCGGGAATTCTTCACATAGCGGTCATGGAGAAAGCGGAGCGGCTCTTTTTCCGGCGGGCGGATGGATAGGGTGAGAAATTTCTCGTTTTCGCCGCGAAACATCGCCAGAAGCCTGTGGCTGGGGGCCTTGGCGGCAGCCTCCTGCCAGTCAAAGTAATCGCGGTATTTACCGGCCTCAGCCTCTCTCTTCTTTATGACCGTTGAGGTGATGATGGCCCGGGTGGAAAATATGTTCCGCAATTTTTCCCGTGTGCAGGCGTCCTCATTTATCCATTCGGCGATGATGTCGCGTGCGCCTGCAAGAGCGTCCTCCACGCAGAGAACGCCCCGGTCCGGATCAAGATAGTGCTCCGGCTGGGCGGTTTCCTGGAAAAAAACAGACCGGGCCAGCGGCTCCAGGCCTCTTTCCCTGGCGATCATGCCGCGGGTCCGCCGTTTCGGGCGGTAGGGAAGATAGATATCTTCAAGGGCCGTGATACCTTGCGCCGAGAGGAGCTGTTGGCGCAGTTCATCGGTGAGGAGCGCGCGCTTTTCCAGAGATTCGACAATGGCCATCCGCCGTTTATCAAGCTCCGCCAGTGTCAGCAGCCGGTCCCGGATCCCGGCGATGACGACCTCGTCCAGCGACCCCGTGGTCTCTTTTCTGTATCGGGCGATAAAAGGAACGGTGGCCCCTTCATTCAGTAAGAGAGCGGTCTTCTTGACCTGCTCGTGACGGAGACCCATATCTGCGGCTATGGCGGCGTGGTGGCTGTGCTGCTGGTTCATGAAGAGTATTCTTTTGAAGGTTGAATGAGAATAATTGATGATATGGTAATAGGATAAATAGTGAAAATAAAGCCTTGGGTGAAAAAGAGAGGGGGCGGGGATGAAAGAGAACGGAAGGAGTGCGTGGGTAAAGAGCAGGGGAATGAATTTGTATTTGAGTTTCTATCCATTACACGATATTCTGGGCGGAGAGTTGTGAGAAGAGGCTGTTCCTTTGAATAATACAACAGGTACGATACATGGATGAAAAACAGAGAATTCTCGAAGCCGTAACTCCAATGGCTGTCTTGAAGGCCATCACCTCTGAGGCAAAAAAAGCGGTCCCGCAGTCCTTGCTGGAGGAGGGGGTTGTCTGCATCAGAAAATTCCCGTTCAGGATAGGTCGAGAGTCACGGGTAAAGATGATCAACGGCAGATTGGAAAGGATCGAGAGGGCCAGGCTTGACGACAGAAGGCCCAGCAATGACCTGTATCTGGTGGATGATGGACATTTATTGAATATCTCCAGAGAGCATTTCCAGATAGAGAAAAACGGCAATGAGTATGTCCTCTTTGATCGGGGCAGCGCCTGCGGCACCAGGGTTGGCGAGGTCGTGGTCGGCGGAGAGGATTCCACCGGAAGCCTGCCGCTGCGGGACGGGGATGTTATCGCCGTCGGCGCCAAGGCGACCCCCTATCTCTTCCAGTTCCTCACCCTGGCCGAGTTCGAGGTCAGGCGCAGGGAGGGCTAGGGCGCGTTTCGTATGGCCTCGGCAATCAGCAGGGCCTGACGGGTCGCCGCCACATCGTGGACCCGGATTATCGCCACCCCCCGGCTTGCCGTCAGGGCGGAGACAACAGCCGTGGGCAGGTCGCGATGGCCTGCGTCCAGACCGGTAATATCTCCCAGAAACCGCTTGCGTGAGTGACCGAGGAGCACCGGCAGGCCGAGCCCGGAAAACCGGTCCAGATGTTTCAGGATTGTCAGGTTATGTTGCCGCGTCTTGCCGAAACCGATACCGGGGTCTATAATCAACCTGTCGCGGCTCACTCCGTTTTTTTCCACCCAGGCGATCCGTTCCTGAAAAAACTCCAGGATCTCTTCAACCACATCGTCATAATGCGGTTCGATCTGCATGGTCTCCGGGGTTCCCTGCATATGCATGATAATAACGGGCGCTGTGGTCGTCTTGACCAGCGCCAGCATCCCCTTGTCCTTGCGCAGGGCGGATATGTCGTTTATGATATCGGCCCCGGCGGCCAGCGCCTCTCCGGCCACGATGGCCTTGGTTGTGTCGATGGAGATAGGGATCGTATGATTCTTCCGGATCTCCCGGATAACCGGAATGACGCGCCGTAACTCCTCTTCGATGGCAACCTCCTCGGCATAGGGACGGGTCGATTCTCCGCCGATGTCGATGATATCGGCGCCCGCCGCGATCATTGCCTCGGCCTGTTTCATTGCCGCCTGCTGCGAAAAATGGCGGCCGCCATCGGAAAACGAATCAGGCGTCGTGTTCAGGATGCCCATGATCCTGGCGGCCGTCTTCGGTTGTGGGGTTTCTCCTGCCATCAATCAGGCTTCCTTGATTCCTTCCGGAGAGGATTGGCCGGCTGCGGTTGCGTTGCGCCCCTCTTCGCCGGCGACACCGGAGGCAGGGGGCTCGGGGATAATCGCATCCGTGATTTCCACCGGTTTCTCAGCGGCAGGGGTGGACGGCGCGGGCGTGGCCGGTTGTTCCTGCCGGGGATATTTTTCGGGATGCAGGTCGGTCATGATCCTTTCAATATCAGCCAGGACAATGGTCTCCCTCTCCAGCAGTTCTTCAGCCATCTTGGTCAGAATGTCTTTGTTCTCTTCCAGAAGGGCGATGGAGGTATCCTTGGCCTGCATGATAATGCGCTTCACTGCCACATCGATCTGGCGAGCCGTCTCCTCGCTGAAATCACGATGCTGGGCAATCTCCCGGCCAAGAAAGATCTGCTCTTCCTTTTTGCCGTAAGTCAGCGGCCCGAGTTCATCGCTCATACCCCATTCGCAGACCATCCTTCTGGCCAGATCGGAGGCCCGCTCCAGGTCGTTGCCCGCCCCGGTGGTGATCTCACCGAAGATGATTTGTTCGGCGATCCTGCCGCCGAAGAGGATGCAGAGGGTGTTTTCCAGAAATTTCTTGGAATGGGTATACTTCTCGTCGATGGGCAGCTGCATGGTAAGGCCCAGGGCGCGGCCGCGCGGGATAATGGTCACCTTGTGGATCGGGTCGGTATCCGGGAGCAGTTTCGCCACCAGGGCATGCCCTGCCTCGTGGTAGGCCGTCACCTCCTTCTCCTTTTCGGTAATAATCATGGAGCGCCGCTCAGCACCCATCATGATTTTATCCTTGGCCTTTTCCAGGAGCTCCAGATTGATCTCCTTAGCCTCGATCCTGGCGGCCATAAGGGCGGCCTCGTTGACCAGATTCTCCAGGTCGGCGCCGGAGAAACCAGGGGTGCCCCGGGCCAGGACCTCCATGTCCACATTCGGGGCCATCTTGGTTTTTTTTCCATAAATTTCCAGGATCTTCTTGCGCCCGCCCACGTCGGGAACCGGGACGATGACCTGGCGGTCAAAGCGGCCGGGACGAAGAAGGGCCGGGTCAAGGACGTCAGGCCGGTTGGTGGCGGCGACGATGATGACGCCTTCGCTGGATTCAAAACCGTCCATCTCAACCAGGAGCTGGTTCAAGGTCTGCTCACGCTCATCGTGACCGCCGCCCAGGCCTGCGCCCCGATGCCGGCCGACGGCGTCGATCTCGTCGATGAAGATGATGCAGGGTGCGTTTTTCTTGCCCTGGGTGAAGAGGTCACGAACACGCGAGGCCCCGACGCCGACGAACATCTCGACAAAATCGGAACCGGAAATGGTGAAAAATGGCACATCGGCCTCACCGGCGATGGCCTTGGCCAAGAGGGTCTTGCCGGTGCCCGGAGCGCCGGCCAAAAGGACGCCTTTGGGGATGCGGCCGCCCAGTTTGGTGAACTTCTGCGGGTCCTTCAGAAAATCGATAATCTCTTCCAGCTCTTCCTTGGCCTCGTCAATACCGGCCACATCCGCGAAGGTGAACTTGTTCTTGCCCCGTTCCATCAGGCGGGCCCGGGTCTTTCCGAAAGAGAGAGCCCCGCCCTTGCCGCCTCCCTGCATCTGGCGCATGAAGAAGATCCAGACCCCGATCAGGAGCAGCATCGGGAACCAGGAGACGAAGATGGTCATCCACCAGCTCTCTTTCTGGTTCTCCTGCACGGTGATATCCACGTCCGCCTTCCTGAGGGTGGGAATCAGTTCAGGATCATTGGTCGGGGAAATG
>JAJYAX010000476.1 GCA_021779275.1 Deltaproteobacteria bacterium
TGATGCGTCCCGATATAGACATCCAGGAAATCAACCACCGAACCGAACCGCAGCCTGTCAATGACGTTGCCGGCGGCCCCTCCGGCAATCAGAGCAAAGGGAAGAGAATACCTGTTCTTCCCCTGCCGCATCCGGAAATTGGCGATACTTAAGCCCAGTACCGCCGCAATATTCACCCCGATAAAAAAATAATGCCGCCAGGGCGAATCGTAATGGGCAAACATACTGAAAGCGACGCCGGTATTCCTGGTCGAGAGCAGATTAAAGAACCCCGGGATGATCTCCCGGGACTCATAGAGACGAAAAGAGTTCACCACCCAGATTTTCGTCGCCTGGTCCAGGCCAATTACCGACAACAATACAATGATATATCGCACAAGCCTCTACTTGCCCTCAATGTGCATGTCTGCAATAATGGTGCAACACCTGTCACAGATGAGCGGATGTTCCTTATTTTCGCCCACCGAGGCGGAACGGGTCCAGCAGCGCTCGCACTTATCCCCGTCGGCCGGACGAACCATTATCGACAGTCCTTTGATCTCCTCGCTGAAGAAGGGCGAGAGCCCGACATCCGGAAATTCCTCCACGCCGGTCAGGGCGGAGACAATGGATATCTCCTGGAGGGTCTGCCATTCCCGGGTCAAAAAATCTCCCAGTTCCCCCGCAATCAGAACCAGGACCTCCGCCTCCAGCGGATGCCCGATGATCTTTTCCCGCCGGGCAATCTCCAGGGCCTTGGTAATCTCGGAGCGCAAGGCGAGCAGGCGCCCCCAGCGGGCCTCGGTCTCCGCATCCATCAGATCGGACAGGGGGGCCGGGAAATCGGCGAAGAAGACGCCTGCCGACAGAGGGGCCTGGGGGTCGAGGGCATAGAGATGTTCCCAGGTCTCGGCGGCGGTGAAGCTGAGGATGGGCGCCATCAACCGGATCATGCCGTCCAGGATTGTAAACAGGGCCGTCTGGGCGGAACGCCGGGAGAAAGAATCGGTCCCGGCGGTGTAGAGCCTGTCCTTCAGGATATCCAGGTAGAAAGCGCTCATGGTCGTGCCGCAGAAATAATTCAGGTTGTGGTAGATGGAATGAAACTCATACCGCTCATAGGCGCCAACCACCTTCCGTCGCAGCTCTTCAAAACGAACCAATGCCCAACGATCCAGCTCGGGAAGGTCCTGCAGTCCGACACCGTTCTTCAGCGGATCAAAATCGCTCAGGTTGCCCAGCATATAGCGGATGGTATTGCGGATCTTGCGATAGGCGTCCGATATCTGCCGCAGGATCTCGTCGGAGACCTTCACATCATCCCTGTAGTCTTCACTGGCCACCCACAGCCTCAGGATCTCGGCCCCGTATTTTTCAATGACCTCGCCCGGGGCCACCACATTGCCAATGGACTTGGACATCTTTTTCCCCTGGCCGTCCACCACATAACCGTGGGTCAGGACACCCTTAAAGGGGGCCTGGTCACGGGTGCCGACCGAGGTCAGTAGCGAACTCTGGAACCAGCCGCGATGCTGATCGCTCCCCTCCAGGTAGAGGTCGGCCGGCGAGCGCAGTTCCGGCCGCTCTTCGCAGACGGCGGCGTGGCTGACCCCGGAATCAAACCAGACATCCAGGATGTCCTCCTCTTTGACGAAGTCGGCCCCGCCGCAGGTGGCGCAGACGGTCCCTTCGCCGAGAAAATCCCCGACCTCGTATTTGAACCAGGCATCCGCTCCTTCCTTCAGAAAGAGCTCTTCAATCTTCTTGACCAGGGTCTGGTCTTTGAGCACCTCGCCGCAGGATCTGCAGCTGATCACGGTGATCGGCACGCCCCAGGTGCGCTGCCGGGACAGACACCAGTCCGGCCGCCCCTCCACCATGGACAGGATGCGTTGCATGCCCCAGGCCGGCGTCCACTGGACCTTTTGGATATTTTCCAGGGCCTTCTCGCGGATACCCGTATCCATGGAGATGAACCACTGGGGGGTGGCCCGGTACATGACGGGCTTTTTGCACCGCCAGCAGTGCGGATAACTGTGCCGGATATCACTCTTATGGATCAGCGCCCCGGATTTCTCCATATCGTCGTTGATCAGGCTGTTGACGCCGGGGACCTGCAGACCTGCATAGGGGCCCGCCTCGGCCGTATAACAACCCGTGCTGTCAACCGGCGACAGGATATCCAGGCCGTACCGGAGACCGGTCTGATAATCGTCGGCCCCATGTCCGGGCGCCGTATGCACGCATCCGGTCCCCGCCTCGATGGTCACATAATCGGCCAGGACCAGGAGCGAATCGCGCTCCAGGAAGGGATGCCGGCACCTGCGGTTTTCCAGAGCCCGGGCGGAAAAGGTCGCCCGGACGGCATAGGCATCGATACCCAGCTGCGTCATCACCGGAGCCACCAGATCCCGGGCCATGATCCAGGTCTCGTCGCCCACGGCCACGGCGGCATAGACAAAATCAGGATGAAAGGCCACGGCCAGGTTGGCGGGCAGGGTCCAGGGGGTGGTCGTCCAGATGACCACAAAGACCCGATCACCGCCCAAGGCCGGGTCGATATCGGCAAGATCATCCTTTACCTGGAATTTGACATAAATGGACGGC
>JAJYAX010000477.1 GCA_021779275.1 Deltaproteobacteria bacterium
AGCATGGTGTTGATGCCCAGGGAATAGGCGCCGATAATGTCGGCCTGCATGGCCAGCCGGTTACGGTCACGGGTGGTCATCTGAAACAGGGGATTCAGGCCTTCCTGTTTCAGCAGAAAGGAGGCGGCCAGGCTCGACATCCGCACCATCGCCGTCTGATTATCGGTGACATTGACGGCATCGACGACGCCTTCCAGATACCTTCCCTTTTCCCTGACATGATCGGGAAGACACCCCCGGGGAGGACCGCATTCCGAGGTGACAGCCAGATTCCCCGAGACCAAGACTTTCTCTAAGTTGCTTTCAGTTTTCATGCTGCCAGATCCTCTCTTATAATCTTACGGGGACCGCCGCCACCTGCGGTTCTCCAATCTTTTGCCGGGATGATTTTCAGGTAGTTTTCCTCCTGACCCAGCTCTTTCAGTCTGTCCCAGATCAGCTGCCAGGCGCAGTCGACATCCTTGCTGATCTCACATTTTCCGGTCACGGAACCGCCGCAGGGTCCATTCATCAAGCGCTTTGAACACCGGGCAATGGGGCAGACCCCGCCCGTCAGTCCCAGAAGGCAGTTGCCGCAGCCCTGGCACCGTTCGGCCCAGACGCCCTGGCGCTCGGAGGCGCCCATGAATTCGGTATTCACCGCCGGAAAGACCGGTTTATCCTTATACCGGCCGGCCAATTCCTGGACACCGCAGCCGCAGGCCATGGACATGATGGCATCAACACCGTCAATCATCGGCAGGAGTTCATCGACGTATTCGCGGTCACATTGCCGCTCCAGGGTATGCTCCCTGATTTCGATGGCGTTCCCACTCTGCAAAAGGGCCATTTTCAGACCGGAGGCAAGCAGGCCTACTTCCTTTCGCCCGCCTGCGGCGCAGACCGTGACGCATTCATTGCAGCCGACCAGTAGAATCCGTTTAAAAGGTCTGACATATTCAATGAGTTCTTCCAAGGGTTTTCGTTCAGCAGTTATCATTGTAATCCATTCTCCTTGTAATTTATACTGTCAACCCGCTGTTGGCCGGGATGCCCGAGCGGTCCAGGGGACGGACCGGACTTGGTCCCAGCTTTCGAATCTTTTCCGTCATCTCCGTTGCGATCTGGGCAAAACGATACCCCATACCGGCGGACATCTTGACCATTTCAAGTCGTTCGCTCCCGATCCCTATCTCGTCCAGGTATTTCTGGACATACTCCACCCGGCGGCTTGCCCGGTCATTGCCGTTTTTAAAGTGGCAGTCACCATCCATGCACCCGGCCACATAGACGCCATCGGCGCCCTTTTCAAAGGCCTTGACGATATGAATGGCATCGACCTTGCCGGAGCAGGGGACCCGTATGATTTTCACGTTGGCAGGATAGCTGAGCCGTTGGCTGCCGGCCATATCCGCCGCTGTATAGGCACAAAAGTGGCAGCAGAAGGCCACTATTACCGGTTCAAAATTTTCCATCATGCAACCATCCTTTCAAAAAGTTGTTCCAGCTTTGCCACAATCCGGTCATCCTCAAACTGCATGAGCTGGATGGCCTTTGCGGGACACTCAGACGCGCAGAGACCGCATCCATGGCATTTCGCCGGATCGATTTCTGAATATCCGTCTGCGTTGATAAAGGGGACATCAAAGGGACAGACCCGGACACAGATCAGACAGGCGGCGCATTTATTGCCGTCCACCCGGGCCACGGCCGCTCCGAGATCGATCACATCCCTGGCCAGCAGTAGCTGAGCCCGCGAGGCCACGGCCTGGGCCTGGGTCACGCTCTCCCTGATTGTCTTCGGACTATGCGCCGTTCCCGCCACGTAAAACCCGGGGATCGGCAGATCGACGGGCCGAAGCTTTACATGGTCTTCCAGGAAATAGCCGTCCTGGGTCCGGGGCAGCTTGAATATCCGGGCAAGATCCTCATTGGAATCCTCATCGGCGATAAGGCCGGTGCTGAGGCAGAGACGATCAGCGGTAACGGTTACCGCCCGTCCCAGAATCGGATCGGTGAAGGTGACATCCACCTGGTTTCCCGCCGCCTCGACCTGCGGCAGATTATCCAGTGAATAGCGGGCAAAGATCACGCCCTGTTTTCTGGCTTCAAGATAGTATTCTTCCTGGAAGCCATAGGTACGCATGTCGCGATACAGGACAAAGACCCGTCCGTCCGGATTGAGTTCACGGATCCGCAGGGCATTCTTGATCGCAGACTGACAACAGATGCGCGAACAGTTCGGGTTCTTGGGGATACGGGAGCCGACACACTGGATCATGACCACATTGTCCCACCCCTTGGCGGCCTCCGGGTCCAGAGCCAGCACCGCATCGGTCTCCAGCTGCGTCCCCACCGCCTTGGATTCACCCAGCAGGTACTGTTTGGGACGATTGGAAAGCGCGCCTGTGGCCAGGATGGTCACCCCGTGTTGGATCGTCCGGTAGAACATCTGGGGCCCTACCTGCATGCCGGTCTTGAACATGCCGGGCATCCCGGAATGGTCGACGATAAGGGCGCGGGTGATGACCTGGATGTTGGCATGGGCCTTGGTCTTTTCGACGAGAGCGGCCACAAAGGGCTGCACCTCGGCACCGACAAGCTCT
>JAJYAX010000478.1 GCA_021779275.1 Deltaproteobacteria bacterium
GGAGATGTCCTGGGTGATATCACTGGCGACCGTTGAGCTCTGGCTGACATTTTCATTGACCTCCTGGATCCCCTGGCTGGCCTGGGAGATGTTGTTGGCGATTTCCCGGGTTGCCGCCGTCTGTTCCTCAACTGCGGTGGCAATTGTCCCCACGATATCGTTCACGCCGCTGATCACATCGGAGATCTGATTGATCTCGGTGACCGTCAGGCGGGTGGTCCGCTGCACGTCATCTATCTGACTCTTGATATTCAAGGTCGCCTGGGCCGTCTGCCTTGCCAGGTCTTTTATCTCATTGGCGACGACAGCAAAGCCCTTTCCGGCCTCGCCCGCCCGCGCCGCCTCGATGGTGGCATTTAAAGCCAGGAGGTTGGTCTGTTCGGAGATCTCGGTAATGGTCTCGGTCACCATGCTGATCTTCTGGGCGGCGTCGCCCAGTTCTCCCATCTTCTCCGAGGCGCTCCTGGCCTGGGCCACCGCCTTGCTGGAAACGTCCCTGGCCCGCTCGGCATTCTCGGCAATCTCATTGATGGTCGAGGTCATCTCCTCCGCGGCTGATGCGACCATATTGGTATTGGTGGAGGATTCTTCCATGGCTGCGGCCACATTATTGAGATTGGCCGTCATCTCTTCCGAGGCGGTGGCCACCGTGGCTGCCCGCTGCGAGGTGTCCTCGGCCCCGGCGGATAACTGCTTGGCTATGGCTGAGAGCTGATTGGATGAACCGTTAACCTGGCTCGAATTTTCGGCAATCCGTTTGATAATTCCCTGGAGTTTTTCGATGAAGGTATTAAACCAGAAACCGAGTTCTCCTATTTCATCCTTCGATTTGGCATCCAGCCGCATGGTCAGATCCCCTTCGCCCTGAGCGATATCCTTGAGACTGGCAATGGCCCGGTTCAGGGGTTTGACGATCAGACCGGCGGAATAGGCCACCGCCAGGATAGTGAGCGCCATGGCCGCCAGGGTGACAATGATGCTCAGATTGCGGATCGAATGAGCGGCTTGCAGGAATTCATCGGCATCCTGGGTCGCCGCCACATACCAATTGGCGACGGTCAGAGGGGCGTAGCCTGCAATCTTGTCGATCCCCTTGAAGGTGTACTTCTCAACGCCCTTGCCGCCTGCCAGCATTTTTTTCATGAACGTGCCCATTCCGTCGAGCTTGGCCAGATTCAGCGTCAGGATATTTTCGGCGACAGGATGGGCCAGGAGCAGACCGTCTTTATCGGTCATAAACCCATACCCGGTCTTGCCGATCTTCCTGCCTGAGATAAGGTTGGTGAGAAAGTCCACCTTCAGGACAAGCCCCAGGGAACCGACAAACTCATGCTTTGCGGAGCTAATGGGGACACAGATGACGCAGATCAGCTTACCCGTCGCCATGGAGCGGACAACGTCGCCGACAATGGTCTTGCCGGTGGTCTTGGCTGCCTGAAAATAACTGCGCTCCGCGATATTACTCCCCTTGTATTCTTTGCCTCCTTCCAGGATGCCGGTAAATAGATTTCCTTCGGTATCGGTGACAAAAATACCCTGATAGGACGATCCGAGTTTTGCGAAGGTCTTCCCCAGATTCTGATACAGGCTGTTGATCTGTTCGGTCGCCCCATTGGTTCCGCCTTGCTTGACCAGGGTAAGGACATCGATCACCTGCTGATCAGCCGCGATGACATTCGCCAGTTTTATTTCCTCCCCCAAGATGTTGTCCGCCAATCCGGCCAGGTCGGCGGCAATGGTCTGCACCTGTTCATCTGATATTTCCGAGAGGGCGGTTGACGACTTTGAGATGGAGAGAATACTGATAACGAGCAGAGGTAGGAGAACCAAGGTGATACCGCCGGCAATAAGCCTGAATTTTATCGATGTGATTTTCATGTAGACAATTCCTCCAATGGAATGTTTCTGGGTAGATGATCCTCTCAGGAGACTTATTGTGAAAAATACTCTGCTTGCCGGAATTTCTGACGGTGGTTCTCGAAATTTATCACCCGGAACTGCAGTTGTAACTACAGAAAATGCAAAAGAGATCTGAAAAACGATTTAACAAAGAATCAACAAAGAATCGCCTATATAAAATGATACTTATCAGCAATTAATTGTAAAGCGGATTTTATGAATGAAGGTGATAAGGGGAAACTCTCTCGGACATTTGAGTTTAAATGGAGATGGCTCCATTTTTCGGACTGAAACATCAACTGCGGCAAGGCATTCAACATCGCCCGACGGGTCTGATAAAAAACGAACGGAAAACATCCTAATCGTTCTCGGCGGAAAGCGTAGCCGGATGTTGCATTATTCCGGCCGACCGGACCAACAGAGGCCTGCGGGGCTTCCTGAGATAACCCCGGCAGGCCTGTTGGTGAGAGGAGGAGAGTGTCAGATCTTGAAGCTGCCGACTATGGTATGCAGTTCGGCGGCCATGCGCTGCAGATCCTCGGAGTTTGCCTGGACATCTTTGCTGCGTTCAGAGATCCCGGTGGCGGCAAGATTGACCTTGGAGATGTCCTGGGTGATATCACTGGCGACCGTTGAGCTCTGGCTGACATTTTCATTGACCTCCTGGATCCCCTGGCTGGCCTGGG
>JAJYAX010000015.1 GCA_021779275.1 Deltaproteobacteria bacterium
GTTATGCTGATATATATGTATTGTAAATCCCGTCCAAGAGACCGCATGGTATCGCATGGATACAAAAACTCTCGTGAGGAGAGATGACTGATCCATTGTTTGTACCATAATTAAGAATGAATGAACAGAGGTTGATCAAGGTTATTCTTGTCAAAGAGCCTGCGACGGGTCCATTTTGTAGAGATCGAAGAAAAAACTGAAACTCAGTATGGTGCACGCAATAGAGTAGAGGGAACACCTGCCTCCGCCTCGAGAGAAAAATGCTCAAAAAATCCAACCGGCGTTTTTCGGCAACGTCATCGTTCTTCATCGCTTTGAGCTTTTGTTTTGCTTGTTTGGGGATCTTACCAGATGGTGGCTGTCAGGCTGCCGCATCTGCTTTTTATGCCAAGGTTGTTCGTGTCATTGATGGCGACACCCTGGAGATTCAACAGAAAATGGCGATTCAACGTGTTCGTATCTGGGGAGTTGATACTCCTGAATGGGACCAACCCTATGGAGAACAGTCAAGCCGGTTTACCAGGAGCCGGTTACTCGGCAAAGAGGTGCAGGTCATACCGAAGGATGTTGACACATATGGCAGGCTTGTTGCCATGATCACGATGGATGATATCAATATCGGTGAGGCGTTGATTCAATCAGGTCTGGCCTGGGTTCATATCTATTATTGCAATCAGCCGATATGTGACGACTGGAATCGTCTGCAGAAAAGAGCAGCCTCCGAGCACCGAGGACTTTGGGTTGATAGCCATCCAGTCGCGCCTTGGCAGTGGAAAAAGAAACATCGGCATTCATTTGAAACCAGATGAGGGAAAATGTGTAAATATACCGTGTTTAAGACGTTGGTGTTGGTCAATCTTCTCGTGATTACGGTTTTTCAGGCAGATGCGCATGCCGGGAGCGGTAACGATAGGGTGAAAGAAAATATAAGCATATTGCAAAAGACCAAGGCCTGCCCAGGGTGTGATTTGTCGGGTGCGGAACTCAACAGGATGGATTTATCAGAGGCAAATTTGCAGGGAGCGAACCTTGCCGATGCAAAATTGTATCTCGTTAATCTTTCCGGAGCCAATCTGCAGAAGGCTCACCTGCAACGAGCCCATTTTGGAGGTGCTGACCTGACTGGCGCCGATCTTCGCGGGGCTGATCTCCTGGAGGCTGATTTTAATGGTGCATACCTTGAAGGCGCAAAATTTGATGGTGAGTATGTCAGATCCAAGCCCTATGAAGAAGAGACGTCATCTGAAAGTGAGAAAAAAACACATGTAGATGATACGGTTCAACCACATGAAACTGCGTCAATTCCAGAGGATGAAAAGAAGGTCTCAAATGGGCGAGGAACAGCAGGTGAACAAAGAGAGGAACGATCAGTCGTCCCGCCTGAGAAGGCGGATGAACCAATGAACAACATAATGGTTTCAGACAATCTTCAGCCTTCGCCTGTTGCACATGACCAAGTCGATCCGGAAAAAAAGGAGGATCCCGCCCAAGATTCCAAAAAGGAGATGGGGGGAAGAGCAGGGAGTTCCGCGGATGGAACCCAGGATCAAGGTGTCGTGAAAAAAGATGAAGGAACGGAAGAAAACACATCCAAGACTGTAACGCCAAAAGAGATATCCGGAGATAAAGCAAAGAATTTAAAAAGGTTGCTTGATACAAAGAAATGCTATCAATGTGATTTGTCAGGCATTGATCTCTCAGACAAGAATCTCGGTGAAGCGGATCTGGAAGGTGCTAATTTGACCGGAAGCAATTTGGAAAAAACCGATCTCGGCAAGGCGGTTCTGCGAGGAGCGTTGCTAGGCGATGCGAATTTGAAGAAGGCCGATTTGAGAGGGGCCGATCTCTATCGTGCCGACCTTTCCGGAGCCGACCTGACTGAGGCGAATATGGAAGGCGCAAAAATAGACGGGGCGGTATTCAGCGGGGCAATTGGCAGATAAATCTGTACGGATATTTTTAAGTAAATATCGCACGTTATATGCCGGATATCTTGTCTAGTGCCCGAGTGATGCGTACTTCTTCGGATGAGTCGTGGTCTCTCAAAATGTTTTCAACTTCATCCAGGAGTCCCTGGAGTTCCGCTGTTTTCATCTCGAGGGCCTGGATTGTTTCCGATGCCGCATGTTCAGTCACATCCATTGCATGCTGCAGTTCTTGTGCACTTCTGAAAATTGTCTGGACATTTGCAATCTTATCCAGCCGTAAAAAGAGTTCGTCAAAATTGATCGGCTTTTCCAGATAGTCCGAGGCCCCCTTTTTCATCGCCTCAACGGCGGTATCAACCGAAGAGTGGGCGGTGATCAGTATTACTTCGATGTTTTTGTTGATATTCTTTGCTATTTCAGTTACTTCTATTCCTCCGATATCTCCCGGCATCATCAGGTCGGTGAGCACGACATCCACATGTTTTTCCTGAAGAATGGATTGGGCCTTATACCCGTCGGCTGCAACGAGGACATTATAGTTTTCTTTTTTTAATCGTTGCTGGAGTAGACGCCTGATGACCGGGTCATCGTCTACCACAAGAATTGTAAGAATTTTCATGTTTGACCTCTCACAGTTTCTTTTGATAAAATATTGATTTCAGGTGTTTTTTTGGTACGAATCGAGGGCAAACGCCGGTAAGTGATTCTGTGGAGCCAATAACCAGAAATCCATCATCGGTCAGGCTATCCGCAATTTTATCAAAAAGTTTCTTTCGATCCGGAAGGGTGAAATAGATTGCTACATTTCTACAGAAGATTATATCAAATCTGCCGAGGGCGGAGAAGGGGAGCATAAGGTTAAATTTTTTAAAATTGACCATGGCCCTGATCTCATCTTTGATTTTCCAGGAGTCTCCAAAGAGAGTGAAATAGCGTTGGAGTTGCTTTTGGGGAAGACCACGCTCGATTTCGAATTTATTGTATTTCCCGTAGCTGGCCTGGGAAACGGCGGTATCGGAGATGTCTGTTCCCAGAAGGTTAATGTTGTAGCGTGAAAGATCGGGAATAAGTTCCTTTATGATAATGGCGATGGAATATAGCTCCTGACCGGTGGAAGATGCGGCGCTCCAGATTTTTATGTTTGTTTTTAGATTGGGTGAAGCCGACGTCCTTTTATCGATTATTTCCGGCAGGATTTTATGCTGCAGAAGCTCGAATGGTCCTTTATCCCGGAAAAAGAGTGTTTCATTGGTTGAAATCGCGTCTATTATCTGTCGTTCAATGGTTTTTTTCGTATCTTTTTTAGCCTTCGTGTAGAGATCCTGGTAGGAGGTGCATCCCAGTTCTTCGGCAATGGAACTCAAGCGGGTCTCAAAAAGATATGCCTTGCTCTCATCTAAAAATATCCCCGAGATATCATAAATGTATTGAGCAATAAACTTAAGTTCACTGGAATTGATTTTTAGCATGAGTCAGGGGAGTAATCGTGTATGAATAAAATTATCACTTTCTTCTAAGGTCTTAGAACAGGCGAACGCTTTTAATGATTTCGTCCGCTATCTTATTTAAGGGTACGATCACGTCAACCAGACCCGCTTCAATTGGCGCCTTCGGCATGCCGTAAACAACGCATGTTTCTTCACTTTGGGCAATAATATAGGAGCCTTTTTGTTTTAATATCTCAAGACCCTTTGTGCCGTCGGATCCCATTCCGGTCATGATAACGGCTGTTGTGCGACCGACATAATAGTCTCCCACTGATCTGAAAAGATAGTCCACGGATGGTTTGCAGGAATTTTCCGGTGGATCGTTGGTGATTTTTATTACTCTGTTTTTCCCATCGTTGCCGGCCTGGAGCCTCATCTGTTTGCCGCCGGGCGCCAGATAGACGACATTATTTTTCAAAGATTCGCCATCCTCGGCCTCCTTTATGGTAAGCGCACATTTTTTATCCAGGCTTTGAGCCAGAGATTTTGTGAAAATAGGCGGCATATGTTGGACAATCAAAACAGGAACGCCCAGATCTCCGGGAAGATGTGGCAGCATCTGGGTCAGGGCGTTGGGGCCGCCTGTGGAGATTCCTATTGTCACAATTTCCGATTTTCCTCTGCGACCAGGCGAAGGAGAGGCTTTGAGGTCCGTTTGAGTCCTCTGTGAAACAGTAATGCCTGTCCCAATGCCGATTTTGGGGAGAACAGGCCTCGATGTGATGATAGTATCCCTCTTTCCCAGCAGGGTAAACGCAACCTTTGATCTCGCAAATGCCTGTATCATTGGATGGAGAAGGCGTTTTATCTCATTTTTACCTTCCGCAAGGGATTTACTTTGGGGTTTGAGGATAAAATCAAAGGCCCCGAGTTCGAGAGCCCTCAAGGTCATTTCACTGCCGTCAGCGGTCAGCGTCGAGAGCATGATAGCCCCAATACCCAGGTGTTTTTTTTGCAGCTCCGCCAGAACCTCCAATCCATTCATTTCCGGCATTTCGATATCAAGGGTAAGAAGATCCGGTTGCAGGGATGTGATTTTTGATAGTGCAATCTTCCCATTATGCGCAACGCCGACCAGCTCGACTCCCGGTAGTTCTGCTATGATGTCGGAAACCGCTTTCCGGTAGACGATGGTGTCGTCAACAACGAGTACCCGTAATTTTCTTTTCGTCAACATATCAATCATCGATCCGCAGGACCCTGTCAACATCGAGTATACCGATAAGATTTTGTTTTGTTTTATAAACCCCGGTGAAATATTCACCCTGTATACCGCTCATGTTTGCGGGCGCCTGTTCCAGTTTCGACATATCCGCAGAGACGACATCGCTGATCTGTCTTACCAGGAGCCCTACATGACCTCCCGCTGAATTAACAATGATATTACGGGGATCACTGGTGATATCTGTTTCTCCCAGGCCAAGTTTTTTCCCAAGATCAATGATAGTTACAATCTGACCTCTCAGGTTGAGTATGCCCAAAACATAATCAGGGGCCTGAGGCACTTTGGTCATCTGCATCAGTTTGTTGATCTCCTGGACCTTCAGGATATTCATGCCGCAGAGGCCGTCTCCCACATAAAATGTGGCGAGTTCGACAATTTCTTTATCCGTTGTCATTTTCCCTTCTTTCATAGGTGATCCCCTTCGATCAATGCAAACGCTTCATATAATCGTGAACACAGGTCATGAGTCTTTCCTTGTCAAGCTTGATATGATATTCATCAATGCCCACCGCTTTCCCTTTGGCCACATCTTCTTCTCCTGCCAGTGTCGTCAGCGCCACAATAGGCATTTGGGAGAATCGCGGATCTTTGCGTATTATCTCGGTAAGTTGAAAACCATTCATATTCGGCATCTCAATATCCGTGACAACCATGGAAACGAGATCAGCATTCTGTTGGAGGAGATCCCAGGCGATTTGGCCGTCTTCGCCTTCAATGACGTTGTATCCGGCCTCCGTCATATATCCTTTCACCTGATTGCGGAAGAAGTTCGAGTCTTCAGCGATAAGGATCGTTGGAGCCGGGGACTCTGATCCTTCTGTTATTTCGAAGACATCTTTGCCCTCAAACCATTCCGGATAGAGTGTCTGGACAATTTCAAAGACATTTACAAGCATGGTGGTATGTTTGCCGATGATCACGGATCCCATAATCCCTGTCTGCCGCAGGGTGACGCCATCAATTTCTGTTGCGATTTCAATGGCATCTATCGGGCCGATCGCCAGAAGTCCTATGAGTCGTGAGGCGATTTTGAAAACAATAACAAGCAGATCGTCGTTGTCCGCCAGTGGATGCACCGAGGCGACATCATCGACACAGATGAGCGACAGACTGCCGTCACGATACTGCATCACACGTTTTCCACCCAGATCCTCGATATCGGACCGTTTGATTTTTTCAATCCGTTCAACCTGGTTCAGAGGGACGGCAAATTGCTCTATTTCAGCATTTCTGAAAACCAGAAGGGCCTGCTTGTCTTTTTGCGCCCGTCTCGCCTCTTCTTGGGCGACAGCCACTTCATGGGCCCTGTCGGTTCCTGTGACGGAGGTGAGACGCGCCATCCTTGCAAGATTGGCGACATCGAGAATCAAGGCGATACGGCCATCACCCATAATTGTTGCGCCGGCATATCCTTTACACTGCTGTAGATGACGACCCAGAGGCTTGATGACAATCTCTTCGGAATCCTGCAGTCGATCCACAATAAGGCCGTATTTCATGGCGCCGGTGGAAACGACTACGATATTGAGGGCGCTGGCAGGCGAGGTTCTCCGGTCTGCGTTTTTTCGTTCTCCCCCCGTACCCTTGGGAGTTTCAGAGACCTTTTCTTCTTGCTGGGCTGTGCGAAAAGAAGGTGTTGTAAGCCCACGGCGGTCGGAAATCATTTCCCTTCGATCCTCTTTCAGTGTTCTTTCCGAATCATCCCAAAAGGTCCGTGGTACACCGATGACATCTGCAAGGCGTATTAAGGGAAGCAGATTGCCGCGCAATCGAACGACCTCGGCATTTCCAACCCTTTCAACCCGTTCTTTCACCTGGCCTGCCGGGATGCGCAGGAGTTCTTCCAGGTTGACCTGGGGGATGGCATACCTCTCGCCACCCATCATGATAATCTGGCAGGGAATGATTGCCAGCGTAAGGGGGAGTTTAATGGATATTGTGGTTCCATGGCCGACCTCGGAGATGATATCGACATTGCCGCCCAGTTGATCGAGATTGGTTTTGACGACATCCATGCCGACTCCTCGGCCTGATACGTCGGTAACCTCTTTCGCGGTAGAAAAACCGGGAAGGAAGATGAGATTGACTTTTTCCTTGTCGGACATGATCTGGGCCTGTTCGGCCGTGAGCAGTCCCTTGTTTACGGCACTTGCGGCCAACACATCTCCATCCAGTCCTTTTCCGTCATCGCTGATCTCAATGACCACCTGGCCCGCCTCGTGATATGCCTTCAGGATAACCAGTCCGGTCGCATCCTTGCCCAGGCGTTTTCGTTCGGCGGGTGTTTCGATGCCATGATCAACGGAATTACGAACCAGATGGGTCAGTGGATCGTTGATGGCTTCGATGATCGTCCTATCGAGTTCCACATCCTTGCCGACGATGGTAAGATCGATATTTTTTTTCAGTTTGCTGGACAGATCCCGGACAACGCGGGGGAATTTACTGAAGACATTGCCGATGGGCTGCATGCGCGTCAGCATGATTGCTTCCTGGAGCTCGGAGGTGATAAGATCGATACGTTGTCCAACCCCCTCTGCATTGCGAAAATCCTCCGATCCGATGGTCTGCAACAGCTGGTTTCTGCTGAGTACAAGCTCTCCCGCCAGGTTCATCAGCTGGTCGAGAAGACTGACATGCACCCTGATGGTTGATTCGACCTTCTGCTGTGGTTTTACGCCATCGTCCGCCAGGGCTGAGGGGGGGGAGGGGCTGAAGGATTCGGCGTTTGAGGATTTTTTCAGTACCGCCGGAACGGGTTCGTGATCGTCTTCAAACTCAGCCTCCTCTGCTTCAGGCTCAGGCTCGGGTTCGGATTCAGGCTCCGGTTCGGGGACAGGTTTCTGCTTTGGTTCTGCAGAGCGCTTTGCGGGTGTCTCGGCTGCGGCGGCAGGAGGCGGATTTCCTGCTGCTATTGCATTGAGAGGAATAAGGTGCTCGGTAATATCGACATCGTTGCTCGATTGTACGTCTTCAACCATCCGTTGGAGCTGGTCCGCTCCAAGCAGAAGAACGTTAATGTTTTCCGGGGTTGGGACCAGTTTTTTGCTGCGTATCATGCCGAGGATGTTTTCCATGGCATGGGACAGCTCCTGGATTGTGGTGAGACCCATGAATCCGGCGCCGCCCTTGATTGAATGGGCAGCCCGGAAAACCTTATTGACCAGATCCTCGTCGATATTTGCCCCTGCCTCCTCGATGGCAAGAAGATCATTTTCAATGTCGGCAAGATGCTCCAATGACTCTTCAATGAATCCCTGTAATATCTCGTCATCTTCTATTTGCATATGTTTTACTCCTTCGGATTAAGTAATATCGAGGTTTACATAATCCATTTTATACATATGGATATTTGAATGTACAGGGAATTATTTATTGAGGAAATATTTGCGGAAGGCCCCGGGTTTTTGGTTTTCCGGTTTTGAAAATCCTGCTCAATCTTCTTCTGATAAATATCTTATAAGGATTTATCCAGAGCGGTGACGGTCAGATCATAGGTGAGATGGTGGCCAGCCAGCGGGTGATTGTAGTCAACGACGATGGTTTCCTCGTTGACTTCGAGTACGGTGGCGGGAACCTGGTGTTGTTGGCCATCTTTTTCTACGTTCAAGGAGAGAATCATTCCGGGAGTTGGGTTTATCTTCTTGCTGAAGGTCTTCCGGTTCAGGGTATGAAGCAGTTCTTTTCTTCTGGGGCCGAACCCTTCTTCCGGTGGCAGGCGGACACTTTTTTTGCCGCCGACGGCCATGCCTAACAACGCCTGCTCCAAGGTCGGAGGAACGTCACTGTTGCCCATTGTAATAATCAGTGGATTCTGTTCAGTTACAGTTGCAAACACGTTCCCATCGTCCAATTTCCCCGTGTAGGTGATGGTCACAGTGTCTTTATCTTCTATACAGTGCATCAAAGCGGCTCCTCTTGGTGAATATTAAAAAATGACGGATGTTCTTTTGAGGACCATGCTATCCCAAAACATCGCTTTTTACAATATCATGATTGACTCCCGGAAAAAGTATCGATGCCGGTCTGAAATTGACGAGAGCATGAATATGAATGGCCTGATCTTGACAAAAAAATATCATCTGCATACTGTAGTCACCTTAGTAATTTTAGTAATTGGATTGAAATGAATCTCATTAATGGATACGGTTCTTATTAACTTCTTGTTGTCCGAGATAATTGGGTTAAAAATGATAGACCTGGATTTTTCAAAAAACGCTGACGGGTTACTTCCGGCCGTTGTTCAAGAGTATGAACGTGGCGATATTCTGATGCTTGCCTATATAAACCGCGAATCCTGGGAACGGACATTGAGGACCGGAAAGGCCCATTACTGGAGCCGATCAAGGAAAAAGATATGGTTGAAGGGAGAATCGTCCGGCCATGTCCAGATCATCCGTGATATCCTGATTGATTGCGACAATGACACCGTGGTCTTCAAGGTGGAGCAGATTGGCGGCGCGGCCTGCCATACGGGGTACCGCTCTTGTTTCTATCGTCGGGTTAATGGCCTTGAATTGCAGATAATCGGCGAACGGATCTTTGATCCCGATACGGTGTATAAAAAGAGCTGAAAGGCCTTGTGTTATGAGAACGAACTGAAATTATATGGAACCATGATCGGAGAGAAGAATGAATCAATTGAAACTCGGCCTTCCGAAAGGAAGTCTGGAAAAAGCTACAATCGCCCTTTTTGAAAGTGCCGGGTGGCTTATTAAACCGACTGCCAGAAATTATTTTCCCGAGATAGACGATCCTGAACTTGCCTGTTCGATCTGCCGCCCTCAGGAGATGTCCCGATATGTGGAAAGCGGAATGCTTGATGCGGGGATTACCGGCAAGGACTGGACCATGGAGAATCAATCCGAGGCCGTTCTCGTCTGTGATCTGGTCTATTCCAAGGTCAGCAGGAGGCCGACCCGCTGGATAATAGCAGTCGCGGGTAACTCCGATATCAGGAAACTTGAGGATCTGGAGGGGAAAAAAATCTCCACGGAGCTTGTCAACGTAGCCAGGCGGTTTTTTGCCTCGCGGAACATCAATGTCGAGATAGAATTTTCCTGGGGAGCAACGGAAGCCAAGGTTGTTTCAGGCCTTGTCGACGCCATAGTGGAGGTGACGGAGACGGAGAGCACAATTCGCGCCCATGGTCTGCGTATCATCCATGAACTGATGGAATCGAATACCCAGTTTATTGCCAACAAGGAATCATGGAATGATCCATGGAAGCGTGAAAAGATTGAGAATATGGCAATGTTGCTTCAGGGGGCGCTGCGGGCGGACCGGATTGTCGGTCTGAAAATGAATGTCTCACAGGAGAGGCTTGATGAGGTTGTCGGCTTGCTCCCGAGTCTGAATGCGCCAACGATTGCAAATCTCTATCAGAAGAGTTGGTTCTCCGTGGAAACGGTGGTTTCCGAGGATGAGGTCCGTGATCTCATACCGAAATTGAAAAAACATGGCGCCGAGGGAATCATTGAGTATTCTCTGAATAAGGTCATCTGATGGGATACCGGGCCTTATTTTCCCCCTTGGAATACGTATGAACCTCTCGAACCCCCAGTTTCTACTCAGTGTGCACAACCTGAAACAACTCCCCGGGCCGGAGTTTCCTGAGGTTGCCTTTGCCGGCAGGTCCAATGTGGGAAAATCCAGCCTGATCAATACACTCTTGGGGCGGAAGAACCTGGTTAAAGTGAGTGGCCGCCCGGGAAAAACCCAGGGGCTGAATTATTTTCTGGTAGGAGACCGGTTATATTTTGTCGATCTTCCCGGTTATGGGTATGCAAAGGTCGAAAAGGGCATGCAGATAGGATGGCAGGCGTTAATTACGACCTATCTGGAGACACGTGCAACCCTGGCCTGTGTCGTCGTTATCCTGGATATCCGCCATCCTCCCAAGCCCCAGGATACCCAGTTGATCGGCTGGTTGAGACAGGCGGATATCGCCATAGTCCCCGTTTATACGAAGATAGACAAACTCTCCGGCAATGAAAAGATCAGGAATGCAGCGATGCTTGATGCAGGCCACAGCATTCATTCCGACAATCGAGTCCTGTTTTCAGCCAAGACTGGACAGGGGCGGGATGAATTGGAACGGGCTATTTCCACCCGCATTGGAGACGTTGAATCCTCGTGATTTTTTGGAATGCCGTGGGAAAACCGCCCCTGGCTGCCGCAATTTGAAATTCTTACTGTTCAGACTTCAAGACCGAGAGGAAGGCTTTTTGGGGTATCTCCACGTTTCCAACGGTCTTCATCCTCTTCTTCCCTG
This sequence comes from Deltaproteobacteria bacterium, assembly GCA_021779275.1. Lineage (GTDB taxonomy): Bacteria > Desulfobacterota > Desulfobulbia > Desulfobulbales > Desulfocapsaceae > CAIUQR01. Next base: position 10,915 of record JAJYAX010000015.1, read on the forward strand.
CCTTTTGTTTTTCGAGC
>JAJYAX010000479.1 GCA_021779275.1 Deltaproteobacteria bacterium
ATCGTGGTCAAAAATTACTACAATATGGGGGTGGCGGTCGATACGGAGGATGGACTGATCGTGCCGGTCATCCGCGATGTGGACCGGAAGAGTCTCAGGGAACTGGCCATTGAGCTGCACCAATGCGTGCAACGGACCCGGTCCCGCAAGGCGGCCCTCGAGGAGCTGCAGGGCGGGTCCTTCACGATCACCAATGCCGGGGCCATGGGGGGAGGGTTTTTCACCCCGATCATCAATTATCCCCAAGTGGCCATCCTTGGCCTGGGGCATGGGCGCATGCAGCCCGCAGCCGTCCAAAGGGATGACGGCGGGTATGAAATAGTCCCCCGTCTGCTTATGCCCCTGGTCCTCTGTTTCGACCACCGGGTGGTGGACGGGGCGGATTCCATCCGGTTCATGAAGGTCGTCATCGAGGCCTTGCAGGACCCGGAAGAGTTATTGATTTCAATGATATGAGAGAGACAGGGAGGAATGCCATGGTAATGGGTGAACTGCAGCAGGAAACCGGACTCCTTATTATCGGCAATGGTCCCGGCGGATACGCCGCCGCCTTCCGGGCCGCCGATCTCGGCCTTGATGTGACCATGGTTGATCCGGCCCCGCGGCCGGGCGGTGTCTGTCTCTATACCGGCTGTATTCCCTCCAAGACCCTGCTCTTTCTCTCGGAATTGATCCACGATGCCGCACGGTCAGGCCCCATGGGCGTGACCTTCGACAGACCTCGCATCGACCTTGCCGTCCTGCGGAAGTGGAAGACGGAGGTGATCGGCTCGCTGTCCGGCGGCCTTCTCAGCCTCTGCACCCAGCGCGGCATTCAGCTCCTAAAGGGCCAGGCCAGGTTTGAAGACTCGCGGACCGTGCGTCTTGAGGGGGCGGAGGTTCGTCGGGTCAGGTTCAAACAGGCCATCATCGCCACCGGCTCCCGGCCTATACCCTATCCGGGCCTGCCCTTTAAACCCGGGGGCCGGATTATGGATTCCACCGGCGCCTTGGCCCTGGCCGATATCCCGGAGAGGCTGCTGATCATCGGCGGCGGGTATGTGGGGCTGGAGCTGGGAACCGCCTACAGCGCCCTGGGCAGCCGGGTGACGGTGGTTGAGATGGCGGACGTCCTGTTGCCGGGCATCGACCGGGACCTGGTGGAGCCTCTGCAACGGCGGCTCCGGACGATTTTCGAGGACATCCGCCTGCAGACCAGGGTGGCCGGCATGCAGGAGACGGAGACGGGCGTCGATGTCGTCCTGGAAGGCGGCGAGGCCACGACGAAACAGCGGTTTGACCGGGTCCTGGTGGCCATCGGCCGCAGGCCGTCCAGCACCGAACTGGATCTGGAGAAGACCAAGGTGGCCACCGACAAGAGAGGATGTATCATTGTCGACGAACAGCTTCGTACCGCCGATCCCGCCATCTTTGCGGTGGGTGATGTGACAGGCGGCATGATGCTTGCCAATAAGGCGTCCCGTGAGGGGAAGATTGCGGCCGAGGTGATTGCCGGCGGACATTCGGCCTTTGATGTCCGGGCCATTCCGGCGGTCATCTACACCGATCCGCAGATCGCCTGGTGCGGCCTGACCGAGGAGGAGGCCCGCACGAAAAATATCCCGGTCAAGATCCTGCGTTTTCCGTGGAAATTCTCCGGCCGTGCCCACACCATGGGGGCGCCGGAGGGCCTGACCAAGATATTGGTCCAGCCGGAAAATGGCCGGATTATCGGTGTCGGTATCGTCGGTCGCGAGACGGAGGGGCTGGTTTCCGAGGGGAGCTTGGCTATAGAGATGGGCGCCCTGGCCGAGGATGTGTCTTTGATCCTCCATCCCCATCCGACCCTGTCGGAGACCGAAGGGGAGGCGGCCGAACTCTATCTCGGCAGTTCGACCCATATCCTGTCGAAGAAGACGGCCTGAACAGGGGGCTGCCGCCCGCCGGACCTCTCGGGGCCTCAATCCGCCCGTCCCCGGCAGTGACGGCGGAGGACGACGGCATACACCGCCAGATTGAGGACGACGACAAACAGGCCCAGAAAAATCTGGATCTCAGGGGTGAGTCTCGCCGGATAGATGAGGGGGAGGAGATAGTGCTCAAGAAACCCGGCGGCATATCCTTCCCGGCCCGCCATGCGTCTGAACTGGTTTTCAAGGGGTGTCAGCGGGCAGATCCAGCCGGAGAATTCGATAAAGGCGCCCCATGCCGCAGCCGGGAGATGCAGCAGGGTGAGCCTCTTCCACCGCAGGACAAGCAGGCCGCCTGCGATGACAAAGATGATGAACAGCAGGTGCAGGAGCACAACCAGATCGGCCAGGATTCGGTAGGACATCGGTTTTCCGTCAGTTTTGGCTTGTCACAGCGGGGGCGAGGGAAGACCGTTGACGATTCGCGGCTTCCCCAGTACCTGAAATATACCGGTTTTGTAATCGGAATACCAGGCTGGGACCATGGCCGCCCGGCATTACCATGAGATCCTGCGTGCGGCCCTGTTTTCAGTCTTTACGGCCTTTCTTGTATTTCTATCAGATCTTTGCTACAACTGGAAAAAGGGAGACACGAGATCGTCAACCTGAGACCTCTCATGGCCTCG
>JAJYAX010000480.1 GCA_021779275.1 Deltaproteobacteria bacterium
TATGGGGTTCGCCGTGGAACACCACAAACATCATCCTGAAGGTGTAATAGGCCGTCATACCTGCCACCAAAACGCCTATCGCCCAGATCCCCTTAAAACCGTTGGCATAGGCAGAGAAGAGGATCTCGTCCTTACTGAAAAAGCCCGAAAAAGGCGGACAGCCGGACAGGGCCAGGGCGCCAACCAGCATGGTCAGATAGGTTACCGGCAGCTTTTTCTTCAGCCCCCCCATCTTCCAGATATTCTGTTCATGATGCATCGCGTAAATAACCGAGCCTGCGCCGAGGAACAGCAATGCCTTGAAAAAGGCGTGGGTAAAGACATGAAAGATGCCGGCGGAATAGGCGGCAACACCAACGCCTGCGAACATATACCCCAGCTGGCTTACCGTGGAATAGGCGAGGACCTTTTTGATATCATCCTGAAACATGCCGTAGATCGCCGAAAGAAGAGCCGTCAGGATACCGACCCAGGCCACTATCTCACCGGCTGCGGGGACATTGACATAGAGAAAGCTGAATCTGGCGACCATATAGACACCGGCGGTGACCATGGTTGCGGCATGGATCAGGGCGGAGACCGGGGTCGGACCGGCCATGGCATCCGGCAACCAGACGTACAGCGGAATCTGCGCCGATTTACCGGTAGCGCCGACGAAGAGCAGAAGGCAGACGACCAGCGTCATGGCCGGGGTCAGCAGATGAGCATTCGCCCTCAGGGAGACATAATCAAAACCATTGGAGCCGATGCCCCAGAACAGAAAGGCCATTCCCAGAACGAAGCCAAGGTCGCCGATCCGGTTAACGATAAAGGCCTTGTTTCCGGCCAGGACATTGCCGGTATCCTCGTTATAATAGCTGATGAGGAGATAGGAGCAGAGCCCGACGCCCTCCCAGCCGACGAACATCACAACGGGTCCGTCACCAAGCACCAGGATAAGCATGCTTCCCAGAAAGAGGTTCATATAGGCGAAGAACTTGGCAAAGGTCTTGTCATCAGCCATATATCCAATGGAATAGACATGGATAAGCGAACCAATGAAGGTGACGAAAAGCAGCATCAGCGAACTCAGCGGATCGGCCAGAAACCCCATGGAGATATTTAATTCACCAACACTGAACCAGGTAAAGACCTTGTGCACCAGAATACGATGTTCAACCGGCAGTGTCCTGAGGATGGTGAAGACCTGAAAGGCCATGATGCAGGAGAGGACAGGTCCAATGCATGCCAGGGCTGCGTAGAGCGCATTCGGCAACCGATCTCCCCGGCAGGTCATTACATGCATCAGCCCAATCACAACGGCACCAATCAATGGCATCAGTGGAATCAGACCGAGATAAAATTGAGCAGTATGTTCCATCGAATCACCCCTTCAACAGGCTGAAAATATTGGTGTCAAGCACGCCCTTGTGCTTGTGCAGTAAGATGACCACAGCCAGAGCCAGCGCCGCCTCCGCTGCAGCCACGGCTATTATCATCAAGGCAAGGACGTGACCATCCATGCTGAGATGGAGACGAGAAAAGGCAATAAAGGCCAGATTGGCGGCATTCAGCATCAACTCAATGGACATGAAGACAGTGAAGACATTCCGCCGCGAGACGACTCCCAGAATCCCCAGGGAAAAAAGAATAATACTCAAGGTAAGATAATTCAGTATCACTTGCCCACCTCCCTCTTTCCAGCCAGAACTACGGCGCCTACGAGTGCGATCAACAGGAGAATAGAAATGATTTCAAAGGGAAGCAGCCAATTTTTAAAAAGCACCAGACCAACCTCCCGCACGTCTCCGAAGCCGTTGCCGATAATTTTTGTATCGCTGCCGGGCAGGCTCTTCACTATCTTGTATAAAAAAAGTGAAATCGGCGCGATAATGACTGCGCCGCCCAACAGGAATAACCCCTTTCCTTTTTCATCCGGCAGGTCACTCTCCTGAATATTCAGGAACATGATGATAAAGATGATAAGTGACATGATCGCTCCCGCATAGACGATCAACTGCACAGCAAAGAGCAGCTTGGCAGACAGGAGGGCATAAAGACCCGCCAGCGAAATGAGCGTGACTACGAAACTCATCGCCCCGTTCATCGGGTGCCTGAAGAGAATCAGCCCGATGGCGCCAAGCACCGACAGCCCAGCCAATCCGAAATACAACCATTCGGCAAACATGATATCAAGCGCCCCCTTTCTTATAGTCTTCTTCGTCAAACGCACCCTTGGTCGCCAGGAGTTCATCGATCCCCATAAAGACCGACTCACGATTGTAGCTGGTTACCGAAAAGATGCCGGTGTCCATCCGTATCGCATCCATGGGACAGGCCTCGACACAATATCCACAATAAATGCATTCCAGCAGGTCGATATCAAAACGGACCGGAACCTTTTCCGATTTGCCGTCCATTCGCTCTCCGGCCTCGATCATTATGCATTTGGCCGGACAATTTGTCTGACACATGAAGCAGGCAACGCATTTCACCGTTCCATCCTCATGGGTCGTCAGCCGATGGCGTCCGCGCCAGCGAGGGGTTATCTCCGGTTTCACCTCCGGATAATGCCGAACATACAATCTGGAATTA
>JAJYAX010000481.1 GCA_021779275.1 Deltaproteobacteria bacterium
CAAGACCCATTCCACATCGTCGATAAAGCCCATATTGAGCATCTCGTCGGCCTCATCCAGGACCAGACTGCCGATATTTTCCATCTTCAGGCTCTGGCGGCGGATATGGTCCATGACCCTCCCCGGGGTGCCCACGACCACCTGCGCCCCGCCCTTGAGCTGGGTGAGCTGGGCGGCGTAGTCCTGACCGCCGAAGATGGCGACGGTCTTCAGGCCCTTCATATGGGCGCCATAGGTCTGGAAGGCCTCGGCGACCTGCAGGGCCAGCTCCCGGGTGGGGGCCAGGACCAGGACCTGCGGCTGCTTGAGCCGGAGGTTGAGGTTGGTCAGCAGCGGCAGGGCAAAGGCCGCCGTCTTGCCGGTGCCCGTCTGGGCCTGTCCGACCACATCACGGCCCGCCAAAACATGGGGGATCATTTCAACCTGGATAGGTGTCGGTGATTCGTACCCGGCGTCATTCAGGGCCTGCAAGAGGGGACGGCTGAGATTGAAATCGGAGAAAAGAGGGGCGATATCAAAAGACATAGTAATTCCTGTAGGTGAAACTGGTTTGACCCCGGCAAAGATAGGCGTTGGCAATCTGCCCGGGGAGAGGGGTGTCTGTCCAGTTCCGCGTACATTATCTGCTGTTTCGTGATGATGCTGCACGAGCAGATAGCTTTGAATCTACCATGTCCTGGTCTGACACATACGGCCTGAAAGAAGAGACGTTCCGATCTCATCAAAAAATGAATCACGGGCGGGACAAGAGGGAGAACTGAACGCCGGGAGAAACAATGATAAGCAACGGACCAGCCATCTTTGGGAAGGCACTAACAATAATCTTTTAATAAATACCAGATTCGGCGGAAAGGTGCAAGGCCTTTTCTGGGAAGTTTCCTGTGTTGGTCAGGAAATCTTCTTCCGCAGTGACTTGGTCCGGCTATGCAGGGTTTTTCGGTCCAGCCTCTTCTTTTGCGAGGTGGTGGAAGGTCTGGTCGGCCTCCGTTTCCGGCGGATCACGGTGACACCGCGGATGAGTTCGGCCAGCCGTTGCAGCGCATCTTCCTTGTTGCTCTCATAGGTTCTATGCTGCTGGGCCTTGATGATGATGTCCCCGTCCTTGGTCAGGCGCTGGTCGCTTATGGCCAACAGCCGCTCCTTGACGAAGCTGTTCAGGGAGGAACTTCTGATGGAGAACCGGAGATGGACGGCGCTCGCCACCTTATTGACATTCTGACCGCCTGCCCCCTGGGCGCGGATCTGGGTAAGTTCAATCTCGCTAAGCGGGATCGCAATGGTTTCCGTGATCTGTAACATGACGTCCTTATATCTTTTATTACTTCCGGCCTTTTGGATCGGCAAAACCGACAAACTCGGTAGTAAGGGTAATCTGTCCCGTGCCGTGGGTGTCGACCTCGGCAATCTTCCCCGCCAGCCAGATCCGGTCACCAGGCTTAGCGGAGGTAATGCCGGGAAATCTCTTCAGGCTGATTTCCGTCTTGATAATAACCCCGAAGCCGTTTTCGGAGGCGTCCAGCAGCACGCTCACGGCATCTTCTCCGTGCCTGGTGCTGGAAAAAAGGTAGAGGGGCCAGACGACCTGCAGGCCTGCCAGTTTTCCCTCCTCCGTTTTTCGCTGGTAGGAATCCAGCGCCTCCAGTTTCCCGGTCACCTCGGCGGGGGCGGGTTGCTGGGAGAAGGCGGATATCCTGTCCTCGGGGATCATGCCGGCCGGAAGACCGGGGATCTGATCGGCAGTTGAGGCCTGCCCGGATTTTCCCCGAAGAAGGTTTTGTCCCGTCGAGGCTTTGGTTCCGGCGGTCTTTTCGGCGGGCGCATTCCTCGCCTCCCGTCTTTTCTGCTGCAGGTGCAGGGTGACCGAAAAGAGCAGGGAGATCAACAGCGCCGCAACCCCTGTGGGGATCAGCCATCTCCTCTGGATCTTAAGCCAGTTCAGCATCGGGATTTCTTCTGTGTTCTCGGACTGGGCTGTTAAATTTCTCGAATACCACAAGCTTCTTTGATCAGGATATAGTCAGGTCCTCTAATATGCAATGGGAAATTAATGGACAAACTGAACGGCTGGGTTTTGGTGGCCTGGCTTTCGAGGGCAGCACATGCCAGACTATCCGGCTTATATCATTACTGTCAGGGGGCTGGATAAAGGAGGGTAGGAGCTTTTGGAACCGTTGATTGCGCGGCTCGGTTCCTTACACAGTCTTCTCTGGCATAGAATAAAACAGGGGCTCTTTGAGAAGGAGCCCCTGTCGGTAATCAGATATAGCCTGCTTTCCTTAAAGCAATAATTTCAGACTATTTCTTTTTCTTTCGGGAAAACCCGGCAAGACTGGCAAAACCGGCGAGACCGGCACCGAAGAGCAACATGGTTGCAGGTTCGGGAACACTGGATGCAGTGTAATTATAAGTAACGGTGAGAATCCCAGCGGCCGTTGTGCTGAGATTCGCAATTATATTCCCACCCCCTCCAGCGATAGTTGTTGCTATTTCTGTATTAAAATAATACCCGAAATCCCCGGATCCAATGAAGTCACTTAAACTGGTAGAGGAGGCCAGTAAT
>JAJYAX010000482.1 GCA_021779275.1 Deltaproteobacteria bacterium
AGATAACTGCCTTCACCGGCAGCCGGAAATGTTTGACATAGCCGATGACCAGCAGGGCCACCCTGGCCCCTTTGTTTTCAACGACGCTGTTGGTGGCAAGCGTGGAAGAAACCGCCACCGAGATGATCTGCTCCGGGCTGATGTCGGTTGCGGTGAACAGGGTCCGCAGGACCCGGCCGGTGCCGATGGACAACCGGTGATGGGTGGTGGGTTCCTTGGCGGCCGCAATAACCCGGCCGGTTGCGTTCTCCAGCAGGACCGCATCCGTATAGGTCCCCCCCGTATCAATGCCTATAATATATTTTTTCATTATCTTCAGGTAGTTAAAAAAGTAATGCTTTCAGCCGTCTTTTTTGCGGGACCATGAATCACTCCCGCGGGAGGCAGGCAACCGTGCGATTCGCTGCCTATTCTAAATGCCATTGTTCCTTGTGTCAATTATTCCAGTGGTGTATCCTATGAAGCCTATGAGCAGGCGTGTTGTATTCATTCTTCGTGTACGGGGTGGTATGAGTTTTTTGAATCTGGAAGGCAAACGGTTTGTGGTCTTTGGTCTGGCCAATAAAAAGTCGGTGGCCTGCGTGATCGCCCGCACCCTGATCGCCGAGGGGGCGCAGGTTATCCATGTCGTACGCTCTGCCGAGAGACAAAAAACCGCCGTCAAGCTCTTCCCCGGCTCACCGGTTTTTATCTGCGACGTGGAGGAGGAGGCGAACATCATCAGGGTCCGGGATCAGATCAGCTCGGAGATCCGGGCCCAGGAGGGCGGGCGTCTGGACGGCATTGTCCATTCCATTGCCTTTGCCAATTATTCCGGCGGGTTCAAACCCTTTCACGAGACTTGCAGGGCGGATTTCCTGCAGGCGGTCAACATCTCCTGTTTTTCCTTTATCTCCATTGCCAATCACTTCAAGGGTCTGATCGCCGAGGATGGGTCGGTCGTCACCATCTCCATCTCGACCACCAGGATGGCCGCCGAGAACTACGGCTATATGGCACCGATCAAGGCGGCCCTGGATTCGTCCCTCTGCTTCCTGGCCAAGAGCTTTTCCGCCTTCTCGAGAGTCCGCTTCAATGCGGTGGCGCCGGGGCTTTTGAAGACCTCGGCCTCGGCCGGGATCCCGGGCTATGTGGACAGTTATCTCTTTGCCGAGAAGGCGACGCTCAGGAAAAAGGCCCTGGCCACTCAGGAGGCGGCGGACCTGGCGGCCTTCCTGCTCTCGGAACGCTCATCGGGGATCACCGCCCAGACCATCGTCGTCGACGCGGGCATGGCGGTGAATTATTTCGACCGGGAAATCGTGATGGGCGTCATGGGGTAATCTCTAAAAAAGAGTGCGATAAAGGCAGGAACGGGATACCATGGAAAGCCAACAGGCGGAATTCTGTCAGGATATCCTTTTTTATCAGCATCATGGACATCTTTTCGGTATTCGCTGGCTGGTAGTTATGTGTGAGGAGACGTAACGTGGAAACCTCGGTAACCGTGGAGATGGCAAAACACCTGCTGCTTTCCGTGGGCATTATTCTTGGGGCAGGGACGTGTTGCGGTTTCCTGGCTCAAAAGATCAAGGTCCCCGATGTCGCGATATTCCTCGTGGTCGGCATGCTGCTCGGTCCCGCCGTGACCGGGTGGATCAAAATCAGTGCCGAGTCGGCGCTGAACCAGATTATTATTCTGTTCGGCGCCTGCTATATTCTCTTTGACGGTGGGGCGTCCATCAAACTGAAGATCCTGAAGGAAGTTTGGATAACCCTGACCGTGATCGCGACCATCGGGGTTTTGATTATGACAGCCATCACCGCCCTGGCGGCCCACTACGTGCTGGGGATGCCTCTTACCGTCGCCTTATTGCTGGGAGCGACGATCGCCTCCACCGACCCGGCGACCATTGTTCCGATCTTCCGGCAGATAAAGATTAAGGACCGGGTCTCCCAGACGGTGATCAGCGAATCGGCCTTCAATGACGCCATGGGCGCTATTGTGACCTTTGCCGTTTTGGCCGTGGTCATGGGATCGGGCGAGTTTTCTGTGTCCGAGGCCCTGTTCGACCTTGTCAAACAGGCGGGTGTCGGTATTCTGGTGGGGGCTGGCATGGGATATCTGGCAGCCCTGGTAATCGCCCATGAAAAATACGACTTTCTGGCGGAATACGCGCCGGTCGTCAGCCTGATGGCGGTCATCGGCGCCTATCTCGGGGCCGACGGTTTTCAGGCCAGCGGGTTCATGGCGGTTTTTGTTTTCGGCATCATGATCGGCAATAAAGAGTCCTTTGGTTTTCAGATGGAGGAGAAGGAGAATGAAAAACTCGAAGAATATATCGTGACCACTTCTCTTATCATGCGGATGTTCATATTTATCCTGCTGGGTTCGCAGGTGGATTTTGCCCTTATGAACACATATCTGGCGGGCGGTGTCATCGTCGTTACCATTTTCATGCTGATTGCCAGGCCGGTCACGGTCTTCTGCTGCGCTCTTCCGGACAGGCGGGCGAAATGGAGCCTGAACGAGATGCTGTTCATGTGCTGGACCAGAGAAACCGGAGTTATCCCGGCGG
>JAJYAX010000483.1 GCA_021779275.1 Deltaproteobacteria bacterium
TATTCTGGCGGCCGGAGATCCCCTGCGGCCGCTGGTGGAGGAGCATGAGCGGCTCTGTCCCTGTCCGGGTATGGAGATGATTCGTGCTTCCGTAGCGTCGGGAAACGTACAGGGGCTTGAGGACCTGCAACGGCTGGTCGATGCCGATCTGCGGTTTCGCGACCGGGTGGTGAACAAGCACGTTCTGTCCCTTGCTGAAGAGATGTTCTTTTTCGGCAGGCCCCTCTTCCAGCTCCTGCAGACGGTGGGCCTCGGGATTACCGAGACAGCCGGAGGAATCCGGCTGTCAATCGGCGAAAAAACACCGGCGATCTAGCCCGTTTTCTTCCCTTACTTACCATCTGACCCGCGCCAATTCCTCGCCCCGGGTCGAGATGGTGATCTGCTCCACCGGTACGGTCTTTCCGGCCTTCTGCAGGGCCTTTTTGATAATCACATTCATCGCTGAACAGCAGGGGACTTCCATGATCAGAATGGTCAGACTCCTCAGGTTGCAGGTGGCGATGATCTGGGCAAACCGCTCGATATAGTCCGCGGCGTCATCGAATTTCGGACAGCCCATCATGACCGTCTTGCCTTCCAGGTATTTCTGTTGAAAACCGGCGACGGCGACAGCGGTACAATCCGCCACAACCAGCAGATCGGCATTCTGCAGGAAGGGGGCATGCGGCGGGATCAGCCGGATCTGGATCGGCCAGTGGCTGAGCGCGGATGGTGCGCCAGGCGCCTGGACCGTGGGGGTGTTGGCGGCCTGGCAGGAGGACTGCGGCGCAAAGGTCTGCAACTGGGACGATGGACAGCCGCAAGGCAGACCGGCGGCCTTTTCCGGCTGAGCCTGCTTCTCCTTGGCGGCAAGATACTCTTCCACCGCCTCTTCATCAAACTCATCGGCCTCCCGCTCGACGATGGTCAGCGCCCCGGTGGGACAGGCGCCGAGACAGGCCCCCAGGCCGTCACAGAATTTATCCGCCACCAGCCTTGCCTTCCCGTCGATGATGGCCAGAGACCCCTCGGCGCAGTCGGGGACGCACTGGCCGCAGCCGTTACACAGTTCTTCATCTATCCTGATTATTTTTCGTAAGCTTTTCATTGTCTACCTCGTAGATAAAAATGATGGGAACTTCAGGAAATATCTTTCCATCAGAGTTCCATCGGTTTGTACCGGGTCCATCCTGATACTCTAAGATTAGTCTAGCATAATGGGTGGGAATATCTTTGACCCAGGTCAAGCCGGAAGAAAAAAATGGGGAAATTTGTGAAAAAACATGAGGGGTAAAAAAAAGCGGGGCACGATGAAAGGCGCCCCGCTTTGAGAAGGAAGAGATGTCTTTTTTCGTTAGCCGAGAATGGCCTTCAGGTCCTCGTCCGGGGTTGCGGCAATCGGTTTGACGGCGAAGTTTTCCACCAGCACATTCAAGACGTTCGGGGTGATGAATGCCGGCAGGGACGGTCCGAGACGGATATCCTTGATGCCGAGACTGAAAAGGGTCAGCAGGATCACCACCGCCTTCTGCTCGTACCAGGAGAGAATCATCGACAGCGGCAGATCGTTGACACCGCAGTTGAAGGCGCCGGCCAGGGCGACGGCGATCTGGATGGCGGAGTAGGCGTCATTGCACTGTCCGACATCGAGCAGACGCGGGATGCCGCCGATATCACCCAGTTTCTTGTCAAAGAAACGGAACTTGCCGCAGGCAAGCGTCAGTACGATGCAGTCCGCGGGGACCTTTTCGACGAATTCGGTATAATAATTCCGTCCGGTTTTGGCGCCGTCGCAGCCGCCCACCAGGAAGAAATGGCGGATGGCCTTGGATTTTACCGCTTCGATGACCTTGTCGGCGACCCCCAGAACGGCATTTCTGGCAAAGCCGACCAGGACGGCGCCTTTGGCGGTATCCTCGGCAAATCCTTCCAGGGCCAGTGCCCGGTTGATGACCGGAGTGAAGTCCTTGCTCTCGCCGATATGGGTGACACCAGGCCAGCCGACCAGGCCGGTGGTGAAGACATTGGCCTTATAGGTGTCTTTGGGCTTCTGGATACAGTTGGTGGTAAAGAGGATGGCCCCGGGGAAGACATCCATCTCCTTATGCTGATTCTGCCAGGCTGTGCCGTAGTGACCATAGAAGTGATCATATTTCTTCAACTCCGGGTAGCCGTGACAGGGAAGCATCTCGCCGTGGGTATAGACGTTGATCCCTTTGCCATCGGTCTGCTTCAACAGCTCCTCGAGCATGCGCAGGTCGTGGCCGGAGACGAGGATCGCCTTGCCTGCCTTGGTGCCGAGCTGGACCGGCGTCGGGACCGGATGGCCGAAGCTGTCGGTGTTCGCCTTGTCGAGCAGTTGCATGGTGACCAGGTTGATCCTGCCGCACTCCATGGAGAGGGCGACGAAATCCATCAGGCCCAGGCTCTTGTCGAGGGTCGCCGACAGCGCCTGGTGGGTGAAGGCATAGACTTCATCGCTTTCCAGGCCGATCACCAGGGCGTGGTGGGCGTAGGCTGCGTAACCTTTCATGCCGTAGACGATGATCTCCTGGACCGATTTAACGTCCGGGTCG
>JAJYAX010000484.1 GCA_021779275.1 Deltaproteobacteria bacterium
AGCCCCTGGGGACCGGGCCGGCCGGGTTGGCATATTGAGTGCTCGGCAATGAGCCGGCGCTATCTGGGCCGCACCTTCGATATCCATGGCGGCGGTCAGGACCTGATCTTTCCACACCACGAAAACGAACTCGCCCAGAGCGAGGGCGCCAATAAGACGCCGTTTGTAACCACTTGGATTCATCATGGGTTCGTCACTATCCGAGACGAAAAAATGTCGAAATCGCTGGGTAATTTCCTGACAATCCGCGAGATTGCCAAGCATTATCATCCGGAGGTCATACGGTTCTTTATCTTTTCCACCCATTACCGGAACCCTCTGGACTTCTCCGAGGCCGCCATGCAGGACGCAACAGCCGGATTGGACCGGCTCTACAACTGCGTCGCCGCCCTTGACGATCTTAAAAGGGAAGGCACCCTTGACGCCCCCTCTCTCATCTCGGCCAAGGACCGGGCAAAACTCACCTCCCTGGAGGAGCGATACCAGCAGGCCATGGACAACGATTTCAATACGGCCCAGGCTCAGGCCATCCTGTTCGACACGGCAAAGATGCTGAATAAAATGGAACGGCAGGTGCGCCAGTCCCCTGGCCTTGAAGATGTCCGATTCCTTCAGGAGACCCTCGTTATCTTCAAGAAACTGGCCGGCATCATGGGACTCCTGCAGGAAGATGCCGCCACCTATCTGCGTCAAAAAAAAGCCGCCCTGCTCGAAGGACTGGATATAGACGAGACGGCCATAAATGCGCTGATCAAAGAACGAAATGAGGTCCGAGGCCTTCGAAACTGGGCGCGCAGCGACGAGATCCGGGACCAGCTCTTGGCAAAGAATATTGAATTAAAAGACGGCCCCGAAGGGACAACCTGGGGGGTCAGACGCAATCAGACATAAGGGGGACACTATCATGGCCAGGTTACCAGCAGTTGCAGACCGATTCTATCCCGGAAGCCCCGCCGACCTGTCCCGTGAGGTCAAAAAGCTGATCGGCGCCCCGCAGGCCGACAGGCAGAAGGCCCTGGCCATTGTCTCTCCCCATGCGGGGTATATCTATTCCGGAGCGGTCGCAGCGGAAACCATCCGGCAGGTGCTGGTGCCTGAGACCGTGATCATCCTTGGCCCCAACCATCATGGCCAGGGAGCCGGGATCGCCCTTTCAACCTCGACCTGGGAGATGCCCATGGGTCAGGTCCCCATCGACATGGCCCTGGCGGAGAGGATCCTGACCAAATCGCCCCTGGTCAAAAAAGATGAGCTGGCCCATCGGTTCGAACATTCACTGGAGGTCCAGATCCCTTTTCTCCAGGAGATGCAGGACCATCTGGCCATAGTGCCGCTGGTCATCGCCCACATCTCGTACCCGGTCTGTGAAAAGATTGCGGCAGCCCTGGCGGAATCCATCGAAGAATCCGGCAAGGACGTTCTTATCCTTGCCTCCAGCGATATGACCCATTACGAACCGCGCAGGACAGCAAGCCAAAAAGACTCTCTTGTCCTCGACAAGCTGCTGAACCTGGACCCGGCAGGTCTGTACCGGATCGTCGTTGATGAAGGAATCACGATGTGCGGGTTTATCCCGGCAACCATTGCCTTGCTGGCGTCCATGCACGGAGGCGCCCGGCAGGCAAAGCTTGTCCGTTATACCGATTCGGGCGAGATCTCCGGAGATTTAGACCAGGTGGTCGGGTATGCAGGTGTAATCATTTCGTAGACTGAGAATCCTCAGTGCTTTTTTCTTGACAGCCATGACTATTTTTCCTATATAGTTGTCCTCACCGTCAGAACTGATGGGGGATGGTCTAATGGTAAGACAGCGGACTCTGACTCCGCTTATCGAGGTTCGAGCCCTCGTCCCCCAGCCAAATAAAAACAAGGGGTTAAGTCATTTCGACTTAACCCCTTGTTTGTTTCAAGGTCATGCTGTCCCGCTTTTTCCTTTTCTAAGGACGAAAAGAGCCGTTACGGGGGTTCCCGTTCACCCCCTGAGCCGATTCTCTTTATGGAAAAACCAAAAAAATAAATCGCCGTGTACGCTCAAACACATGTGGAGAATGCAGAGTAAGTGAATAAGACAAGGTCAGTACAAGATATTTCTTCCGATCAACTGCCTCCGGCCGGTTCATCTGCTGATAGAAAACGATGCGACACAAACAGAAAAGCGGATTTCTCCGATGAGGACTTTACGAAGAGATATCCACGACCAAAGGGGAAGAATGAGCCTCGCGGCCCGAAAATCATTATCAGAAAAGCCGTCCAAACCCGTTGAGAACGCAGGGATATTCATTTTGCTCATGGGCGCCCCCGAAAGCTATCTCAACAACTTATCTGCTGAAATATTATTTTTATTGGCCGGTCGAACCTTGATAAAAATCGCTTTGTCCCATGTCATTCGATCAACGTTGTTTTTGGCAATAGCGATGATGCTAGGGGAGCCATCTGTGCTTTTCCAGCATCCCGAACCCAGCACATTATCAAATGCATCATAAATGATGTACTGATGACCGCTGAAGACCTGACTCTCACATGGTTCTAAATAAAGTCTGATATGA
>JAJYAX010000485.1 GCA_021779275.1 Deltaproteobacteria bacterium
AGAGCCGCCCCACCACATCACCCATGAAGAGCAGCGGGATCAGCACCGCCACCAGGGAGATGGTCAGCGACATGATGGTGAAGGCGATCTGTTCCGAGCCCTTCAGGGCCGCCTCCATGGGGGAGTAGCCCTGCTCGATATAGCGGCTGATGTTCTCGATCATGACGATGGCGTCATCGACGACGAAACCGGTGGCGATGGTCAGCGCCATCAGGGTCAGGTTGTTCAGGCTGAAGCCCAGCAGATACATGACCCCGAAGGCGCCGACGAGGGACAGGGGGACGGCGATGCTCGGTATGGAGGTGGCGGCGGCTGTCCGCAGAAAGAGGAAGATGACCATGACCACCAGGGCCACGGCCAGCATCAGCTCGAACTGCACATCCGCAACCGAGGTCCGGATGGTCGTGGTCCGGTCGGTGAGGACCGAGACCTTGACGCTGGCCGGCAGGGACTGCTCGATCTGCGGCAGCAGCTCCTTGATCCTGTCCACCACCTCGATGACATTGGACCCCGGCTGTCTCTGGATATTGACAATAACCGCCGGGTCTTCGTTCATCCATGCCGCCTGCCTGATATTCTCGGCATCGTCAATAACGGAGGCTACGTCGGAGAGCAGGACCGGGGCGCCGTTATTGTAAGCGATGATCAGCGGCCTGTACTCCTTGCTGGAGAGCAGCTGGTCATTGGCGCCCAGTATCGATGCCTGCCGGGGACTGTCGAAGCTGCCCTTGGCCAGGTTGACATTGGCGGTCTGCAGGGCGGTCCTCAGGTTTTCCAGGGTCAGACCGTAGGCCGCAAGCGCCGTCGGGTTGGCCTGGACGCGCACCGCCGGCCGCTGCCCGCCGCTGATGGTGACCAGGCCGACCCCGGAGAGCTGCGATATCTTCTGGGCCAGCCGGGTGTCGGCCAGATCCTCCACCTCCGGCAGCGGCATGGTCTTGGAGGTCAGGGCCAGGGTGATGACCGGCGCGTCGGCGGGATTCACCTTGCTGTAGACTGGGGGATTGGGCAGATCCTTGGGCAGGAAGGTGCCCGAGGCGTTGATGGCCGCCTGCACCTCCTGTTCGGCCACATCCAGGCTCAGGTCCAGGCTGAACTGGAGGGTGATCACGGAGCTGCCGCCGGAGCTGGTCGATGTCATCTGCCTGAGTCCCGGCATCTGTCCGAACTGCCTCTCCAGCGGAGCGGTGATCGAGGACGAGGTGACATCGGGGCTGGCGCCGGGATAAAAGGTCGTGATCTGGATGGTCGGATAATCGACCTGCGGCAGGGCGGAGACCGGCAGCTGATGGTAGGCCGCCAGTCCCGCCAGCAGGATGGCAACCATGATCAGCGAGGTCGCAACCGGCCGCAGGATAAAGATACGTGAGGGGTTCATTTATCCGGGGCCTTTGGGGAATCCTGCCGATTGCCCCGGCCCGGCAGATCGACCTTGCTGCCTTCCCGCAGTTTGTCGGCGCCTTCCACGACCACCATCTGGCCTGTGCTCAGGCCTTCTTCGACGGAGACCTCATCACCATTGGCGGGTCCCAGTTTTACGGGTAGCACCGAGGCGGTCATGTCCGGCTTGACGATATAGACAAAGGTCCCGTTCTGGCCGCGCTGCACGGCGGCCTGGGGAATGATGATCGTGTCTTTTCTGGTGTCTATCAAGAGTCTGGCATTGACGAACTGGCTGGGGAAGAGCTCGCTGCCGGTGTTGGGAAACAGGGCCTTGAGTTTGACCGTGCCGGTGGCCGGATCTATCTGATTGTCGATGGTCAGCAGGGTCCCGGTCGCCAGCCTCCGCTGCTGCGCGCGGTCCCAGGCCTCCACCGCTATGGTTTTTTTGCCCTTGAGTTTGCCGATAACGGCGGGAATGTTGTCTTCAGGTATGGAAAAGAGGACCGTGATCGGCTGCAGCTGGGTGATAATGGCCAGACCGCCGGTGTCGCTAGTATGGATGATATTGCCGACATCCACCAGCCTGAGGCCTATCCGGCCGGCTATGGGTGAGGTGATACGGCAGTAGGCGAGCTGCAGTCTGGCGTTGTCGGCTGTCCCCTGATCGATCTTGACGGCGCCCTCATACTGTCGCACCAGGGCCTCCTGGGTGTCGAGCTGCTGCCGGGCTATGGAATCCTGTTCCGTCAGCACCTTGTAGCGTTTGAGGTCGAGCCGGGCATTATCGAGCAGGGCCTGGTCCCGGAGCAGCTGTCCTTCCGCCTGTTTGAACTGGGCATCGTAGGGGCGGGGATCAATCTCGGCCAGGAGAAAGCCTGTGTTTACGGTCTGGCCCTCCTGGAAATGGATCTTCATGATCTGGCCGTCGACGCGGCTTTTGACCGTCACCGTCTGCAGCGGCAAAACGGAACCGAGCCCGTTTATATAGACATCGAGGTCGCCCTGCCTGGCTGTGGCGACAACCACCGAGACGGACTGCGGACGCATCTGGCCTGAGGGTTTGGGTTTGGCAAGACCTGTCGCACAAAAAAACATTGCCAGGGCAATGGTAAGGAAGGCGGTGAACGGCCATTTTTGCGTTTTTGTGGATGTGGGTATATC
>JAJYAX010000486.1 GCA_021779275.1 Deltaproteobacteria bacterium
TTCCGCATCATTCAAGGATCGCCACTCCCCTTCCGCGAGCGTGTCCAGCTCAATGGCGCCGATCCGGACCCGCAGGAGGTCCTCAACGTGCAGGCCCACCGCCTCACACATCTTTCGGATCTGCCTGTTGCGGCCGTCATGCAGGATAAAGCGAAGCCTCTTGTCCGCCAGGTGCTCGACACGACAGGGGGCTGTTTTTTTCCTTTCCAGGGTAACGCCCCGGGCAAGACGGGCAAGCATTTCCGAGGTCGCCACTCCCTTGACAGCCACCAGGTATTCTTCTTCATGCTCAGGACCGGGCTGGGCCAGCCTGTTGCCCAAGGCCCCGTCATTGGTGAGAAGAAGGAGCCCATGAGACTCGTTGTCCAGGCGGCCGATGGGAAAGACACGATCAGCTCCAAAATCAAAATTCAATAAGGTTCTTGCCGCATGAACCGCAGAAAGAGAGCATTCGACCCCCCTGGGTTTATAAAAGGCCAGGACCTTTTTTCCGGGAGATTTTTTGACGAGCAGGATCTGTCCGTCTATGATGATGTCTTCCTTTCCGGAGACCTCGTCTCCCACCGATGCCGTTTTACCGTTAACCCGGATCTTTCCGGCACGGATCAATTTTTCTCCCTGACGTTTCGAACAAAATCCCACATTCGACAAAAATCTCTGCAGTCTTATTTTCATGTTTTCCCCGTGTCATCCACCTGCCGATTTGGCCTTAAAGCCCAGCCGTACCAAGACGTCGACCAGGACCTCCCGATGATCGCCCTGGATCTCAATCACCCCGTCCTTGATTGTGCCGCCTACCCCGCACCTCTTCTTCAGCTCCTTGGCAAGCACCTTGAGTTCGTCCTCGTCAAGGGACAACCCGGTTATCAGACAGACCCCGCTCCCTTTACGGCCTTTGGTCTGCCGGCTTACCCGCACCACGCCGCAGCCCTTTTGCCGGCCCTTCTCCGTACTGCAGCAGCATTGCCCGGCCGGATGTCCGCAGCCCGGACAGGTTCGGCCCTTCCCGGTGGAATACACCAGTCCTTTTGTTTTTGCGTTCATCATCTTTCCACTGTTTGTTCCAGACATCTACCACAGACGAGATTGTCTCATCCCTGCTGAGGGAAGAGAGAACATAGTGTAACGCCGGATGATGAAAATGTCTGCATGTACTGTCGCCAAACTGCGAATCCGCACCCGGTTTAA
The DNA here is from genome assembly GCA_021779275.1 of Deltaproteobacteria bacterium. Classification (GTDB taxonomy): domain Bacteria; phylum Desulfobacterota; class Desulfobulbia; order Desulfobulbales; family Desulfocapsaceae; genus CAIUQR01. Next base: position 1,189 of record JAJYAX010000486.1, read on the forward strand.
AACACTTTGAGACATACCGGGGTTGACATCATACAACATTTCCACGATACTGGGCTTACGCCGGTATCTGCAGTATTCACCCGCCGGCAGGCAATTGAGATGCACGGATAGACAGGAGACACGGCTTATGAAAACAGTATATTGGCTTCAGGGCGGCGGTTGCGGAGGAGACACCTACTCATTTTTGAGCAGTGAATTTCCAAATATCATTGAGCTCTTTCGTTCCCTGAGCCTTCAACTGCTCTGGCATCCCTCGCTTTCCAACGTCTCCCCTGAGGCCCATGAACAGATCCTGGAGAAAATCCTGACAGGGGAAAAGCGCCTCGACATTCTCATGGTCGAAGGATCGGTTATCTGCGGACCGGCGGGTACCGGGATGTTCCATACCAAAAACGGCCATCCCAAGAAAGAGCTGGTGTACAGCCTTGCCTCCCGGGCCCAGGTCGTCATGGCGGTAGGGACCTGCGCCTCTTTTGGCGGATTCGGCTCAAGTGATGTCATAGAGGCCACGGGCCTGCAGTTTACGAGAAAAGAACACGGCGGATTTCTGGGGAAGGATTTCATGGCCGGATCCGGCCAGCCGGTGATCAATCTGGCCGGCTGTCCCTGCCACCATGATGTCATAGCCGGAGCCATAATCTCCGTTGCCAATAATGTGATCCTCGAATTGGACAAGTACCAGCGCCCTCTTGAGTGGTACGGGACCACGGTCCATCAGGGGTGCACCCGCAATGAATATCACGAATACCGGGTGGAGGAATCCGACTTCGGGGAAATGGGCTGTCTCTTTTTTCATATGGGCTGCGCCGGGCCATTGGTTCCAGGCCCCTGCAATAAACTGCTCTGGAATCAGCATTCCTCGAAAACGCGGGCGGGAGTGCCGTGTTTTGGCTGTACGGATCCCGATTTTCCCCGGGCGACCGCTTTTTTCCAGACCCCCAATATCGAGGGGATCCCGCTTTCTCTGCCCATGGGGGTCAACCGCGCCCATTACATGGTCTACAAAGGCATGGCCGCGGCGGCGGCGCCGGAGCATCTGAAGAGCCGGAAATCAAAAGTTTAAGCAGAGAAGGACAGGACCAGCATGGTTAAGAGACTTAACGGAATAAACATCCCTCTGAACAGAGCTGAGGGCGATCTTGAAATCAGGGTTGAGGTTGAAGACGGCATCATCACCGAGGCCTGGAGTGCAGGCACCATGTTTCGCGGATTCGAAGAGATGATGCGCGGACGCGGGGCGCTGGATGGTCTGGTGGTGACCCCGCGCGTCTGCGGTATTTGCAGCATCACCCACCTCACCGCGGCGGTGGAGGCATTGGACGCCATCGCCGGAATTATCCCGCCAGATCG
>JAJYAX010000487.1 GCA_021779275.1 Deltaproteobacteria bacterium
GGTATCCTCGCCAAAGGTTAGCATCTCGATTTCCTTGCCGAGCTCCTTGGAGAGGTCCCGAACCAGCCGTTTGAATTTGCTGAAGGCGCTGCCGATGGGCAGCATCCGGATGTTCAGCGCGGTATCCCGCAGTTCGTTGGTCAGCCGCTCCACCTCCTCGGCAATGGAGATGAAGACGGGGTCCAGACGGGCATTGGAGACCTGGGTCAGCCGGGCCTGGACGGTGACCATCTCGCCCACCAGATTCACCAGCTGATCCAGGCGCTCCGCCGGGACCCGGATGCTGGCGGCGGCATCCGGGGTGGCGCGGTCCTGCCGGATCTGTTTGACAAGCTGCTGTTCATTCAGGGCCGACTGCACCTTTTCCTGGGTGACGACGCCCTGGTCCACCAGAAGCTCACCCAGAGGACGCTGCTGCTGCAAGGCCTCCTGCAGGGCGTCGGCTGACACATCTCCCCTTTCAATCAGGATCTCACCCAGCTTTTTGTAACTGCTCTCACCTTCGGTGGTCGTGTTCTCATCGATCATCTCGATGGTGATCCGGCAATCGTCCTCGACAAAGATAAAGACGTCGTTGATCGCCTCCAGGCCCCGGCTGGTGGTCAGAATGATATCCCAGTAGAGGTAACACTGCTCGCTGACCAGTGTGTCAAGTGGGGGGACCTGATCAAATTGGGCCGTGACCAGGCAGGTCCCCAGATCGCGCAGCTCATTGAGCAGTCCCAGGGGATTGCCGCCGCACAGGAGCAGTTCCGGATTGGGCTGAAAACGGATGCGCCAGGTCTTCTGCTCCGGCTCGGCCGCCTCCACCTTCTCCGGCGGCTTCACGGGCATCTCCGGCCGGCCCGCCGCCGCCTGCGGGATGAGCCCCTGCAGGCCTGCGATAATGGCGTCTCCCTGTTCCTTGTCGGCCTCGCCGTAGCCGGCGGAGGCATCGAGCAGGGCGGAGATATGGTCGCGAGACTTCAGCGTCAGATCGAGCAACTCCCTGGTCACCACCATCTTGCCGTTGCGGACCATGTCGAACACCGTCTCGACCTCGTGGGTGAAGGCGGCGATATCATCGAAGCCGAACATCGCTCCGGAACCCTTGATCGTATGCATGGCGCGAAAGACCCGGGCGATAAGATCCGTATCATCGGGCGTCTCTTCAAGATCGAGCAGGGAGGTTTCCAGCTCGGCCAGCAATTCACCCGCCTCCTCGCGATAGGCGGCAATATGGGCGGCAATATGTTGTTCAATCATGGTCGAGATCCTTATTTTGTTTGAGATGGAACAGGCATGACCGGCCGGCCTGTCTTCTCGTTTATCCCAACACCTTTTTCACGACGGCGATCAGCTGTTCCGGCTTGAAGGGTTTGACAATCCAGCCGGTGGCCCCGGCCGATTTTCCCTCGGCCTTCTTTCCATCCTGGGATTCCGTGGTCAGCATGATAATGGGGATGAACTTATTGAGACTGGTCTTCCGTACACCCTTTATCAATCCGATGCCGTCCAGCTTGGGCATATTCAGATCGGTCAGGAGCATATCCACCTTTTTCGCCGTCAGCTTGGTCAGGGCATCCTGGCCGTCAACCGCCTCGATAACCTCATAGCCGTTCTGTTTGAGCGTAAAGGCCACCATCTGCCGGACGCTTGCCGAATCATCGGCGGTCATTATCAACTTTCCCATTTTCCCGACCCTCCAAACTGACGAAAACAGAGCATGTTATCATTTTTACAGTGCTTATGACGTTCCGACCCGACAGCTGCGGTCAGATCGAGCAAGGCCTGAGGCGCAGCGCCCCGATGGATAAACCTCTTCCCTTCCGCCGTGGCCTTCATGCAGGCTGAACAGAAGACCTGCAGCGCGGTGATATCCAGCTCGACATCCGATTCGAACTCTATGATCACCGTCCCTGCCTCGGCCAGTCCCTGCCTGATGCGCTGAGCGAATTCGCCGGTGGTCTCAATGGTCAGACGATCACCACTGCTGATAATCACCTCAGCGTCTTTTCCGGCATTGTTCTGTGTCGATTGTTCCATGGATCTCCCCTTCGTCATTCGACGTGCTTTGTATCTTTTAGGAGGCCCGGTGTCTGTCTTCCGTTCGATGAGACAAGGAACCGGCCGATTTCGCGATCCGCCTGCAGGATGTGGACAGTAAGCCATTCTTGCAGGAATGAGAGGATTTCAAGGGAAATGCCTTTCCTGCCGGCCTGGTAGTCCTTCTGTATTTCCACCACCTTTTCGGAAAAGACACCGTGTTCCTTCCTCTGTTTTTCCAGCTCCGGGTATCGGATCTTCCGCATCAGCTCCTCCTCCGCGGAAAAATGGTAGGTCGCATAATCAATGAGTTCGTCAAAAAGGCTGTTCAAACGTTCGGCAGGATCCTTGTTGACAAAGGCGTCATAGGTCGCGTTCAGCAGAGCAAACAGATGCTGGTGATGCAGATCGATTTGCTGAACCCCTACCAGATAGTCTTCTTTCCATTCAATTATCGGCATATTTCCTCATCCATGCTTGTTGGCCTGTCAGCCGTTAAAAAAGGTCCACATT
>JAJYAX010000488.1 GCA_021779275.1 Deltaproteobacteria bacterium
CAATCAGGGTCATCGGGCGTGTTGAACAGTTCGGTGATATAACACCTCTCTTCCGTATAGAACTCAATGTCTTTTTCCATTATTTAATTCACTTAATCGAGGCGGGGTGGTATTGTGACAGATATGAATTTGGAGATATCAACAGAGATTCCTCACTCGTGGAGAAACAATGATCAAGGACATTCAAAATCTGCTGGAGCAAATGGCATACGAACTTCCGGGCATCCTGGCCGCCGCCGTGGTCACCGTTGATGACGGCATGTCCATCGCCCAGGTGAGCCGCCACCCGGAGATAGAAACAGCCGCAGCCTCCGCCTATCTGGCCTCGATAGTCAAGTCAAACAGCAAGGCCATAGGACTGCTGGCTAATGACCAGGTGACCGATGACATCCTGATCACCACCGGCCAATACCATTTCATTATCAGGCACTTGACCGGTCAGCCGATCTTTATCTTCCTGATGACAACCAGGGAGGAATGGCTTGCCAAGTCCAGGATGTTGATCAAAAAACATGAACCCCGGTTTCTCCAACTGAGTGCCGCTCTGGGACTGGAGAGGCACCTGCAAGACTGATGCAGAAGAGACGATCAGGCCAATCCCTCTCTTCAACGAAGAGAAAACCTAAAGAGCCGCTCGTCTCTACAAAGATGCAATCCTTTGGATTTCTTTTGAGTTTTTCTTAATTGCTATTCTGATCCAACCAAGATTCGTCTCCTTATCGGCGACGATGACCAGAAAGGCCTCGGTACCGACCGGGGCAAACATGACCGGACCGTTTTTATATTCAATCATGGTCATGAGAAGCTCTCCCTGTCCAAGTTGAGCGCCCATGGATTCGGCAGAACCGAAACCACTGGAGGCTATGGCACCGATCATCTCGGCATCAATTCCCATGCGGGCAATATTGTCCAGCAAAAAGCCATCCCGCCCGACAAGACATGCCGTATGTACGCCTTCAATAGTGGTAAATTCCGCCAAAATTTTCTGAATATCCGTCATTGTTGCATCCTCTGCTGTTGGTTGTTGTTCGTCGATAGGTTGTGCATCTATAGACTGTTCCGTCTCTGTGATTATCTTTGCCGGCGCAACGCTCGCCTGTTCGTCAACAGGTTGTTCCTCGATAATTGCTTCTCCGAGCATCTCCGGTTCCGCATCGGAGTCATTCTCGTCGTCCAACAAAGATGCTGAAATTACTGCCCCAGGGCGGGGCCGGCCCGGAGCATCCTCTCTCTGCGCCCTGCCTTCTCTGACCGCAGCCTCAAAAAGTAACGACTCCAGATTTTTTGTGATACTGGCTATGGGCGGCTCAATCCCTTTAATATTCTGCAGGGTTCCTTCATGCAGACCAATAAGTTCAAAAAAGGCCTCTTCTCCTTCTTCTTCGCCGCAAAGAGCATGCACCACCTCTCCGTTTTTGAAGAAGATGGTCCCATTCCGGTCTGCGGTTGTCACCTTCAGAACCGAGGTCGTCTTACAAAGCCCATTAAATTTGACTATATCAATGGGCTCGATGCCGTCAATGGTTCCCTGCAACTCTTCATTCTTTTTCAGCACCTCTTCGACAATAGACCGCATTGTCTTTATATCAAAAGGCTTTTCTATAAACCGGAGACATCCGCATTTCATAGCCTCGTGTTCATAGGCGCTGGACGGATAAGCGGTCATGACGATGACACCTGTCCGCGGATAACGATTATTGATCTCGATGAGCAGCTCAAGGCCACTGATTCCCGGCATGCTGATATCGGTAATAACCAGATGGAAGGTATTCTTGCTGAGAAGGGCAAGGGCATCTTCACCTGACCGGGCCGCCAGGGTTTCGACATCGGGGAGGCTCTTGCTCAGATTCTTCTGCAGCATCCAGAGCATATTTTCTTCATCATCAACTACCAGTATTCTCTTCATTGGCCAATCCTTGCTCAGGCCTCTTTTGGGCCGAAACATGTTTTCCTGGAAAATTTTGCCCGTCCGATCTGTAGAAGCGACGAGCCTACGGATTACACTCAATCAAACAATGCGCCGCCATCGGCTCTTGCAACCAATCCTTTTTTCACGATACGTATCTCGCCCATTATGCCGATATCCTGAAAAAGATGGTGAAGGTTGCGCCTCTGCCTTCCGTGCTGTCAATGATAATAGCCGCGTCATTTTCCTTCAGCGTTCGATAGACAATGGACAATCCAAGACCTGCGCCGACGGTCTTGGTGGTATAAAAGGGTTCAAAGGCCTTTTCCACGGTTTCCGGCGACATACCTGCGCCATTATCGGAAAAGCACAGGCGTACATAGTGGCTCCCTGACAGGAGTCCCGGATATTTTCTTTTATACGGATCGAGATCAAGGGCGCTGAGCTGCATGGTTGAGACGGCGATTATTCCTCCCCGTTGCACCGCGTCGATTGCGTTCAGAAACAGGTTGAGAAAAACCTGCTGCAACTGATGAGGATCCACTACAACACGAGGAAGGTTCTCCTGATGATCATCGGTGACGATGATATTCTTGTTTGAAAGTTTATTGCCGATAAGATGACGTGTCTC
>JAJYAX010000489.1 GCA_021779275.1 Deltaproteobacteria bacterium
TGATCGCAGCCCTGCCGTCGGCATCTTCAATCAGCTTTTCAGTCTCCCGGGCAGCCTCGGATCTGCTCACATAGTTGATATAGACCATGGCTCCCATGGCGGCAAGCCGCAGGCAGATGGCCCTGCCGATCCCCCGGCTGCCCCCGGTCACCACCGCCGTTTTTCCGGAAAGGATCTTCATACCCCCCGTAGCTCCTCTATCTTAGTAATCAATTTTGGTATAATTTCATAAAGATCTCCAACAATCCCAAAATCGGCCACATCAAAGATCGGGGCATTCTTATCCCGATTGATCGCGACAATTGTATCCGCCGACTGCATCCCCGCTACATGCTGAATGGCGCCGGAGATCCCACAGGCAATGTACAGTTTCGGGCCCACAGTCTTTCCGGTCTGACCGACCTGATGCGGATAGGGTATCCAACCGGCATCCACAGCCGCCCGGGAAGCGGCCACATCGCCGTTCAAGGAACCGGCCAACCGTCGAATAAGACCAAAGCCCTTTTCATTGTCCAGGCCGCGGCCACCGGCAACCAGGATGTCAGACTCCTGGATATTCACATTGCCTCCTTCAGCGACAACCGATTCCAGGACCTGTATCCTGCTCTGCAACTGTTCCGGGGCAGGGGTGACATCAATTATCTTTCCTGTACGCTGCGGATCACATTCAAGGGCCTTCATGACCCTTGGCCGCACTGTCGCCATCTGCGGTCTTGTGGCCGGGCATTCGATGGTGGCCATGATATTGCCGCCGAAGGCTGGCCGCGTCTGCAGCAGGGCGCCATCCCCGGCGCGGATTTCCAGCTTGGTGCAGTCCGCCGTTAAACCTGTGTCCAACTCTGTCGCCACTCCCGGTATGAAGGACCTGCCCATCGCAGTTGCACCAGCCAAAACGATCTCTGGTCTGTACTCTCTGATAAGGGAGGTCAACACAGCCCCATAGGCCTCATCGGTGAAATGGGCAAGCGCCGGGGCATCGACCCGGTAGACCGTATCGGCGCCATGGCCTATAAGGCCTGCAGCAGTATCTCCGGTCTCATGGCCTATTAAAACAGCACACAGGCCCACCCCGCGCAGATCGGCAAGCCTCCTGCCTATACCCAGAAGCTCCAGTGATACAGAGGCCAGGGCTCCCCTTCTGAATTCACAATACACCCAGACGCCGGACCAGTCCCCCAGTTCCATCTTTCTGCTTTTTTCTGTTCCGGTCAGGGCAAGCGCCCCCACGTCACAGGCCTCCACACAGGCTCCGCAGAGAGTGCATGCATCTCCGACCACAGCCGTTCCATCAAGGACCTTGATCGCGCCGAATGAGCATTGCTCCTCACAAATTCCGCAGCCGATACAAAGGTCTTTATCTACGTGCAACATCCCTCTTCTCCAGCCCGGATTATAGTAAATACGGTCGCAGTTTACCGACCAGCTGCTCGACCTGTTCGTCAATGGTTCCCGTAAGCAGGCACCGCTCCCCCCGTGGTTCGGGAGGGAAGACCTTCACCACCTGGGTGGGTGAACCCGGAAGACCGATTAAGGCGGGGTCAGCATTGATTTCCACCGCATTCATGGTCCTGATGACCGCTTTTTTCGCCTTCATCGTCCCCTTGAGGGACGGTACCCGGGGCTCATTCACATCCTTGACCACGGTCAAAAGGGCAGGATAATCGACCTTGACCACATCATACCCGTCATCCATCATCCTTTCCACAACCAGACCCTTCGTATCCGCACAGCGAACCTTCTGGACACAGGTCACAAAGGGTATTCCAAGCCGCACCCCAAGCCCCGGCCCGACCTGAGCGGTATCGCCGTCAATTGCCTGTTTGCCGCAGAGAACGAGATCGAAAGCACCGAGCGTTGTGATCGCCTTGGCAAGGGTATAAGAGGTCGCCCAGGTATCCGCACCGGCGAAGGCCCGGTCGGACACAAGGACCCCGGAGTCGGCCCCACAGGAAATTGCCTGCCGAAGCACGGCCTCGGCCTGCGGAGGCCCCATGGTCACCACGGTAACTGCACCGCCCAAGGATTCCTTAAGGCGTACGGCCTCCTCCACGGCATGCTGATCATAGGGATTCATGATCGAGGCAACGCCTTCACGAGCCAGAGTATTCGTTTTCGGGTCCAGACGCACATCCTTGGCATCAGGAACCTGCTTTACACATACAATAATATTCATGGAAAATCTATTCGCCTAGGATGAAGATAAATCAAAAAAATACATACACCTGCAGAGAACAAAAATTTTCTCCTCTAGCTGGATCTATTTCTTCCTCGCATACTCCTTGTTCAATTCCTGGCCGATGACATTGCGTTGAATCTGGTTTGTCCCTTCATATATCTGCAGAATTTTCGCATCTCTCATCATCTTTTCAACCGGATACTCGCACATATACCCATACCCGCCCATCACCTGAACCGCATCGGTGGTCACCTTCATGGCCGTATCGGTTGCAAAGACCTTGCACATGGACGAGACCTTGGACATATCCCCCGGGTGAGAATCAATGTGTCTGGCTGCCCCATAGCAAAGGGCGCGAGCA
>JAJYAX010000016.1 GCA_021779275.1 Deltaproteobacteria bacterium
TTCGGCGAAGGTCTCCAGGGCCAGGCGGCCGTTGCCGACGACCTCGACGGTATATCCGGCCTTGGTCAGCATCATCGTGGCAAGTTTCTGATTGACCATATTGTCTTCGGCGAGCAGAATCCTGACGGATTGTTTCATATCTTCGCGGACGGAATATTGGGTGATGATTGCCGGAGAGGTCTTGTCCGGCGCCGGCGCGTTAGTTTTTCCGAGTATTTTTGCCAGGGTCTTCAGCAGGATGGGCCTTCGGGTGGGTTTGGTGAGAAAGGCGGTGAAACCGGCGTCACGGCACTGAGCGGCTATTTTTTCGGCGGATGAGGTGTAGGCAAGCAGGGGGAGTGAACGGCTCTTGAGTTCTGATTGCCGGATCTTGACGGCCAGATCGAATCCGGAGATCCCGGGCATCTGCAGGTCCAGGATGCCGAGACCGAAGGGGTGTCCTTTCTGTTCGGCTGTTCTGAGCATATCGACGGCCTCTGTTCCATCGAGCGTCGAGATGACGGTAAAACCGGATTTTCCCAGGATGTGGCGGAGGATCTCGATGTTGGTCCTGTTGTCATCCACAACCAGGACCTTGACGCCATGAAAATCATTGATATCCTGATTTGTTACGGAGACACGGGCCGACTTTTTCATCACGGCGGTGAAATGGAAGGTCGTGCCCCGGCCGATCTCGCTTTCCACCCAGATATCTCCCCCCATCAGCCGGGCCAGTTTTTTACTGATGGAGAGTCCCAGGCCGGTTCCCCCGTATTTTCTGGTGGTCGAACCGTCAGCCTGTTTGAAGACCTCGAAGATTGAGTCGAATTTTTCCTCGGGAATGCCGATCCCGGTGTCGCGGATGGTACTGTGGAGGACAAGGTTGTCGTCCGTTTCCCGGTCCACCCTAATGGAGAGTTCCAACTCACCCCGTTCGGTGAATTTTGCAGAATTTCCGAGTAGATTGACCAGGACCTGGCGGAACCGTCCGGGGTCTCCCATGACGTTTGCCGGCAGGTTGTCGTCAATCCGGCAGAGGACCTCGATGGGTTTACCGGCTACCCTGGGTCTGATCAGTTCACAGACATCATGGGAGGTTATCTCGGGGTCGAAATCAATCCATTCCAGGGTCATCTGTCCTGCCTCAACCTTGGAAAAATCCAGGATGTCGTTGATAAGACTCAGCAATGCCTCGCCGCTTCGTTTGATGGTAAGGGCGCTGTCTTTCTGCTCCTCATCGAGGTCCGTGGCCAGCAGCATGTCGGTGAAGCCGATGACGCCGTTCATTGGTGTCCTGATCTCATGGCTCATCGATGCCAGGAATTGGCTCTTGGCCACGTTTGCCGCCTCGGCTGCCGTTTTTGCCTCCAGCAGCTGCCGCGTCTGCGCCTCGATCTCCGACTGGAGGTTTTTTGAATACCTTTCCTGCTGTTCCTGGATAATCCTGTAGCTCCGTTGGGTTTCTTCCATGACTTCCTGGTATTTGGCGTCCAATACCTGGAACTTGCGGTCAAGCTGCTTCTTCAGGATAACCAGCTTCTTCCGGAGACCTGCCGTAGTCTGTTTTTCAAAGAAGAGCGCGACCGCCAGTTTGACCTGGGTGGAAATGTCTGTGCGCAGGGATTCCCGGTAGGCCAAGGCAGAGATGAGAAGGGCGTTAAGGGTGGGGAGGGCCTGGGCGTGGTAGAGACCGTCAGCCGTTGAAATGGCCTCCCCCGCCACCTGAAGGGAAGGTGCTTTTTCTGTGAGTTCCCTGATGTGTTCCGGCAGGAGTGGCGTTTGGTGTCCGGAATGGTGTTGCTTCCCGTCGGCATCGAGACAGTAAAACGTGACGTCCGCAACCGTACGTGCAAGAAAGCAGAGCAGGTCCTCAATCTCGCCGGTAACCTCCTGTGTCTGATGAAGGAGGGTAAACATCTCAGGCATACGTCCCCCCTAGGCGTAGATTTCCATGGCCTTGTTTATCTCCTCTGGAAAGTCATCGATGAGTACCTTGTATTCATCGGCGTTTTCCTGAAGATGAGAGATGAGCGCGGGGGCAAGCTGGGGCCTTGACCCGGGAAGTGCCGCATAGTCGAATTGGCCCGTGATGTATTCTGCTATCTGAAGAATTCCGGCCAGGCTTGCCGGGTCCCTATCGTCGGACAGGGTATGATGATCGCGGATGGCCTCCTGAATTGTGACGGGCATCTCCCAGTCCAAGGTCAGAAGGTGGCCGATTTCACAGTGATCCGTGTCAAGGAACTGCCTTTCGTATTCAGGCAGCGATTCGGCAGGCCCGCAGGCCGCGCAGGCCTGAAGGAAGGCGCTTTCAGCCACCTGTTCTTCCACAATCAGGCCGAAGTCATGCAGGATGCCGCAGAGGTAGGCATTGTCGCCGTTGATGGCGAAGATTCTCTCGGCCAGCATTTTGCTGCAGATACTCACGGCCGCACAGTGCAGCCAGAGTTTTTTTCGTGAGAAAATGGTTGAAGAGGACTCTCGTTTAAAGAGGTTTTTCAAGGCATCCGTCACTGCCATGTTCTGCAGATTTTTCATGCCAATATAGGCGACCGCCCGGCTTATGGAGTCTACATGCTGTCTGAGACCATAGAAGGGGCTGTTCACCAGACGCAGGAGACGGACCACCAGAGTCGGATCCATCTTGATCACATCTTCGAAATCCTTCATGGTGGCCTTATCGTTATGTAGTAATCGCGACAACCTGGTAACCACATGGGGCAGCGTTTTGATGGCGGTATATTTTTTAATGAGCTTTTGGGCTGACGACATCGTGATCCTCAGGAATTTATAAAAGCTCAAGCCGCGACGGCAAGGCTTTTCAGCAAGGTATCTCGGGCCGCAGCACATTGAGTCGCGCGAGGACTTGCCGGCAGTGAGTCCGGCTCTCTGAGATACTCCGCAGAGGCTGTTTTGTGGTGGTGGTGGCTGCAGCCGATTTTTTTCCGGGGGTGGAGACTGAGCGCAAGGTTTCCTTCTCCCGGGGGGCTGAGTCCCGCGCAGGGATACGAAGACTCTGCCCGAAGCGGAGGATGGCCTTTGGGTTAAGGTTGTTTTCCCGGCACAGCTCCTGGACGGAGATGTTGGCGGAGGCGGCAATCGAGGTGGCGGTATCCCCTCTTTTGACTCTATAGAGACGCAGACGAGGTCTAGTCCGGAGATGTTTTGTGCTTTGTACGACCGGGGGTGAGATTGCCGCCGGGAGCCTTTGTGCGGCTGGGGCAGCCTTTACGTTTTTTGACACGGTTTGTCTGCCGGCAGATCCTGCCTGAAATGAGGACCGTGTTGTTTCTGATACCTCCGGTCTCTGAGCCTGCCTGGCGGAGAGTTCCTTGGCGACTTTTCTCGCGGCCAGAAATTCCGAATAAAAATTCCTGGAGGCAAATTTAAAATACCCTTCTTCGTAATGTCTGAAGATATTTTCATAGGAGCCGTGCGCCTGTGCGGCCCTGACCATCCCGGCGGTCCCGTAATTGTAGGCAGTGATGGCAAGAGGCCAGCTTCCCAGGGCCTCATAGTTTTTTTTCAATAACTGCGCGGCGGCCCGGGTCGAGATGAGAGGGTCGCGCCGTTCATCGATGCGATGATCGATTCGCATATACTGTTTACCGGTGGAACGGGTGAATTGCCAGATGCCGGCTGCCCCACATTTGCTGTAGGCCTGAGTGTTAAATGAGGATTCGACGTGTGGGAGATAGGCCAGATCCCCGGGCAGGCCGTATTCATGAAATATCTGCTTGATTCTATTTATGTATTTTGTAGAACGGAGGGTCCCTTCAAGGAACCTCTCCTTCTGGCCGTTCTGGGCGCGGATGTTTTCCGCGGCGAATCGCATTGTCCTATGGGCTGAAGAGCCCTCAAACATGCGCGCCACCCTCTGCTCGTCCCTGGTCTCCGGAGGGTGGCCGGAACTCAACCGCAGAAGTATCTGTTCATATTTTTCTTTAATTGTTTGAAGATGATTGTTATTGATTCTTTGTGCCCCGGGGATGTCATGGTCGATCAGCGCGACCACCTCATAGATCTTCGTCAGGTCATTCTGATCATGCACAACCGCGGTGTTCAAAGAATAGGTCGAATAGATCTTCTCCCAGAAATCGACGTTGTTTCGGATAATCGGGAATTCCGGGAAGTCGTTCCGGGGCGTGGCGTCGACCTGGGTCGGGGGGGACAGCAGGGCAAACAGGAAGGCAAGGCAGAAGGCCCTAAAGGCGCCGCAAAGTGTTTTTTCAGAGAAAAACATGGAGAAAATGATGAGTTGAAGGTGTCCTGACCATGACGGTAAACGATGCTCCGGTACTTCCGGAACAGGCCCGCTACGCAATACTATTAAATCATAAGGAAAGAGGGATGTACACTCCAATATTAGCTACCCTGGGTTTTATTTTATCTCCGGACGGCAAAAAGATATTACTCATCCATCGAAATCGCCGCAAGGATGATCACCATTTCGGTAAATATAACGGTTTGGGAGGAAAACTCCAACCTGGAGAGGATATTTTTCAGTGTCTGCAAAGGGAAGTGTATGAAGAGGCCGGGATACATTGTGAGGAGGCGGTCTTGCGGGGAACGATCAACTGGCAGGGTTTTGGCGGCAAGGAGGAAAATTGGTTTGGGTTTATCTTTCTGATACGGTCTTTCAGCGGAGAGCCGAAACAATCCAACGAAGAAGGAGATCTTGCCTGGAAGTTTGTTGATGACATGGAACACCTGAACATGTGGGAAGGCGATAAATTTTTTCTTCCTCTGGTCTTTGACTCCGATCCGAGAATTTTCCATGGTCATATGCCGTATAAAAATGGCGGACCGGTGGGCTGGTCGTATTCACGGGTATAGGCCGCCGCCCGGCTTGTTTGCGCCCTGGTACCCGGTGGGAAATATAAATTTCTTCTCTCTCCCGGAGCGTCTTCTGGTTATTGGTTGCGGAGAAAAAAGCGCATGGTATAGTCACGAAAGTAGGGATGGCGGAAGCCGGTAACCTGGAAATATAGATAAGAGGAACATGTATGGCTCACGGGAATGAATTGGAGCGCCTTGAAGGTTTTGTCGCAAAACTTTTGACTGAGTATAATGGCCTGAGAGAAGAAAAAGAGAGACTTCTTGAAGAGTTACACCAGCGGGAAGAGAAAATAACCATGCTTGAAAGTGAACTGGCCTCAGTCCAAAGTGAACGGAGTGATGTCGGGAACAGGGTGAAAGGACTGATCCAGCAGATTGAAGTATGGGAATCATCTCTGGGAGAGAATGAGTCGAAGTCGCCGCAGATGATATTGCAGGAATCCAGAATGCAGAGGAGCCTTTTCTCCGTGGGGCAACAAGAAGAGAACGCTCCCGAATAGGTTCTGCGTCTGCCGGGATCCTGGGATGACTGTTTGTGATTATGGAATTGACATGGTGGGCTTGTCCATGTCGCAGGCGAAGGTTGAGAAAAGAGGGCTGTGAGGTTGAGAATATCAACTTTTATATGGTAATTCCGGATAAATATGTCTGATCAGGAGAGGTTGGTTAGGTTTAAGCTTCTTGGACAGGAATATACTTTTTATACAGGTGCATCTGAAGAGGAGATGGACGAGGTCCTTGTCCTTGTAAGAAAGATGATTGAGGAAAATGTCTCCGGTATGCCGGGGACTCTTCCTGCCAGCAGGGTTGCCGTGATGGCTTGCCTGAATTTAGCCTCAAAATTTATGAAACTGAAACGGGATTTTGAAGAATATAAGGTAGCGACCGATGGGAGGATTAATAGTATAAACAAACAGTTGGAAGATCTCCTTTCCCTAGCGGGAAAACCTTCCAACCTGTAGATTATGAGAGGGATTTTCGGCTTTTACCGGCCAAAATAGAGACCAGGGGTTGGTGGTGAGTTTTTATGACGGTATTGTATAATTTGTTTCTGTTTAATTGAAATTCTGCTATAGTTCCTACTAAGGAGTGTTTTAAGTTATCGGTGTTGAGGAGGAGCTGTACTCCTCCCGCGTTGTTGTACATTATATTCTCACGAATGGATGGTTTTGCTGTTTTCCGGCAAGAATCTCTGTTTGCTGAGGAACGGTGGTATTATATTTCCCTGCGCTGTTGGTGATCTCCAGTGTTATTGAGCCAACTCTCATTAAAAGGGTGCCTTCGCTGCTCTCGGATGGAAAATCGTACGCGAATTTCCTGATGCTGGTATGGGGTTACCCACCTATTATTATAGGTTTAATATACCTGTTGACACGGCAGAGCGGGGAGTCTTGTTTCACACAGTGGCGCTTCGTGTCACTGTGTTTTATTATATCCGGCGTATCCTGATATTTTTCTCTTCATTATAAATAATGTAAGAATGGAGATGTTCAGGGAATGTCGGCACGAATTATAAAGAAGATTGATTACAGCTGGGGTGCTGTTCGAACAAAGTGGTGATAGAGGGAAGCTGAATCCGCTTTTTATACTATCTGTCTTGAGGTCTGGATACCGGCTGGTCGGTAGTGCTGCAGAGAAGGTGCCGGCTTCTGGTAGTTAGAGATCGAGTAATGCGAAATTTGCAGGTACTTGATGATACTTGTCGTCTGGCGGGATAAAAGGGAGTGTTTGGACCCGCAGAAAAATTTTTTGCATGGTTTTGTCTCCTTGCGGGGGACTTGAAAGAAGTTGCGAAGAGTTTTTCGTGCATGGTTTTATCCCGTTTTTCAGGGGGAGCGCAGGCGAATGGACAAGACTGAGTTCAGATAGAGGTGGTTGTTTACATTCTGATAAAAAGCATACTGAGGATATCTGGTTGTTTTATTGGGTAGTGTCTTTAATCGGCAATGTTTTCTGGTTTCGTCTGATGGTGTTGTAGTCCAGTGCCGATTGGCAAATATTTCCGATTAAACTCGCACCGGACCCGCATTTTCTTTTGCGGTTTAGAGTCGCAGGATCAGTCCTGAAGGTATTGCATTCGTTTTGTCGGATATTGATCTGTGACCGGGTCCAGTGGTTTGATATTTTTCAGGTCATTGATCCTGATACTTAAGTAATACCTGCTTCCCTTCCTTCCTTGTTGTGCAGATACGGCGGGTTTTTTTGCCGTTCATCTCCCTTCCTGTTCTTCGATCATTACCTGATAGGATGCACGTCCCATGGATCACCTTAATTTGCAAGTTTTTCTGGTACCTTTAGGGGTATTTTTCGGTGCCGTTTTAGGTTTTTTCCTGCGGAAACGTTTCATTGAAAGCCATCAAAAAAACATCGCCGCGCAAGGAAAACTCATCGTTGAAAATGCGATTATTGAAGCTGAACAGCTGAAAAAGGAAGCCCTTCTGCAAAGCAAGGAGGAGGCTTATCGGGTCAAACAGGATGCCGAAAAGGAGCTCAAAACAGAAAGAGACGAGTTGAAGGACGAGACCCGGCAACTCAATAAAAAGAGAGATCAGCTGAAGAGGGAATGGGATAGCTATGACAGGAAACGTCTTGAACAGCTGAAGATTGAAAAAAGCCTTCAGGACGAGGAGCTGGCTATCCAGGACAAAATGAGGGAAGTGGAACAGCTGGTCAGCAAGCAGCGATTTGAAATGGCACGGATAGCCGGTATCAGCCAGGAAGACGCCAAAAGAATGCTGATGGAGTCTCTGGAAAGCGAGGCGCGGATGGATGCCGGAAAGCGGCTGGCCAAGATCGAAAATGAGATGAAAATGGAGGCCGACCGGAAGGGAAAGAACATCCTCGCCCTTGCCATATCCCGATATGCAGGTGATTATGTCGCCGACAAGACGGTCTCCATGGTGCCTCTGCCGAATGATGAGATGAAGGGGCGGATTATCGGTCGAGAAGGCAGGAATATACGGGCGATTGAGGCGGCAACCGGTATTGATATCATAATTGATGATACCCCGGAGGCCGTCATTCTGTCCGGTTTCAACCCTGTCCGGCGTGAAGTTGCCCGTCTGGCGCTCCTCCAGCTCATCAGTGACGGCAGAATTCATCCCGGCCGTATTGAAGAGGTCGTGGAAAAGGTGACCAAAGAACTGGAGATCACCCTCAGAGAGGCTGGCGAGCAGGCGACCTTTGATGTCGGCGCCCATGGCGTGCATGTGGAGTTGATCAATATCCTCGGCAGGCTGAAATACAGGACCAGCTATGGCCAGAATGTTCTGCAGCATTCTCTGGAGGTGGCTTTCCTCTGCGGGATCATGGCGGCAGAGATCGGTATTGATGTAAAGATGGCAAAACGGGCCGGTCTTCTCCATGATATCGGCAAGGCCGTTGATCATGAAGTAGAGGGGTCGCATGCCATCATCGGTCGTGATCTGGCCAAGAAATACGGTGAGCCTTCGGAGGTCGTCTACGCGATCGGGGCGCATCATGAGGATCTGCCTCCGCAGAGTGTCCTGGATATCCTTGTTCAGTCGGCCGACGCCTTGTCAGGCGCGCGGCCCGGGGCCAGAAAGGAGATGCTGCAGAGTTATGTGAAACGGCTTGAGGATCTGGAAAAAATCGCCTCATCCTTTAAGGGGGTTGAGAAGTCTTATGCGATTCAGGCCGGCCGGGATCTGCGGATCATTGTCGATTCCAAAAAGATCAAGGACAGCGATGCCGTTTTGTTGAGCCAGGATATCGCCAAGGCCATAGAAAAACAGCTGACCTACCCCGGCCAGATTCGGGTGACCGTCATTCGTGAGACCAGAGCGGTTGAATTTGCGAGATAATGGCTGAATTTTTTAACAGATAGAGAATGTTATCTATGATTTCCGTTGACGAACAGATTGCCTTGATAGAACGGGGAACGGTTGAATGTATCTCCCGTGCGGAGCTTGTCAAAAAACTGCAAAGATCTCTCGACACCGGGATCCCGTTGAAGGTGAAGGCTGGATTTGATCCGACGGCGCCCGATCTTCACCTCGGTCATACCGTTCTGCTCCAGAAGTTGAAACACTTCCAGGATCTCGGCCACCAGATATATTTTCTGATCGGGGACTTCACCGGCATGATCGGGGATCCGACCGGGAAATCCGAGACCAGAAAGGCCCTCACCCGCGACGATGTAAAGCGTAATGCCGAAAGTTACAAAGAACAGGTCTTTAAGATCTTGGATCCTGAGAAGACGAAGGTCGTCTTCAACAGCGACTGGCTGGGAAAGCTTGACTCCTTTGCGATGATCAGGCTGGCCTCGGAGTTGACCGTGGCTAGGATGCTGGAACGGGAAGACTTCAAGGTCCGTTTTGAGAGCGGCAAACCGATTTCGATCCATGAATTTCTCTATCCGCTTATTCAGGGCTATGACTCCGTGGCCCTGGAGGCGGACGTCGAACTGGGCGGGACCGATCAATTGTTCAATCTGCTGATGGGTCGCGACCTGCAGCGTTCCAGAGGTCAGGAGCCGCAGATTGTCCTGACCATGCCCCTGCTTGAAGGCCTGGACGGCGTCAACAAGATGAGCAAATCGCTGGGTAATTACATCGGGATCACGGAAGCCGCAAACGATATTTACGGGAAGGTTCTGTCAATATCCGATGCACTCATGTTTCGCTATTTTGACCTCTTGAGCGATCTGACTCGGGAGGAGATAAGTCTTCTGCAAAAGAGGATGGAGGCAGGTGAAATACATCCGAAAGAGGTGAAAAAAAAGCTGGCCAGAGAGTTGACTGCCCGGTTTCACGGCCAGGAGGAGGCGATAGCCGCCGAGGAAAACTTCGAAAAGGTGTTTCAGAAAAAGGGATTACCCGATGAAATTCCCGAGGTAACTCTCAACGTCACTGAAAATATCTGGCTGCCGCAATTACTGGTCGATGCCGGACTGGTCAAATCAACCTCCGATGGGCGAAGGATGATCAAGCAGAATGCCGTAACCGTCGACAACGAGAGGATAACCGACGAGAGCGCCACCTTCGCTCCGATGGGCGAACTTCTTGTCAAGGTGGGGAAGAGGCGTTTCTGCAAGGTGAAATTCGTGTGAACCGCAGTTTTTATCTCTGCAGGAAAGGCGTGGCGCTCGGAGAGGTCTCGGGGAGGACCCCTTTCCTGGTCGTGCGGTTTTCATCAATGTTCTGTCTTCTTTTGGGCGCAATCGTCACAGATTCCTGAAAATTCAATATGGTGCCCGAGAATCAGGTAGTCACATACGGCGCCGGCCAGGGCATTGATATGCTGTTGCACCGGGATTTCAATGTCATCGACCTTGCTGCACTGGATGCAGCGGATATGATAATGAGGGCTGATGGTGGCATCAAAACGTTTCTGGGTGCCGCCCACCTCAAGTTTAAGAATCAGACCGCTTTCCGCCATAAGTTCAAGATTCCTATAGACCGTTCCCAGGCCGATGCGCGGCAG
The DNA here is from genome assembly GCA_021779275.1 of Deltaproteobacteria bacterium. Lineage (GTDB taxonomy): Bacteria > Desulfobacterota > Desulfobulbia > Desulfobulbales > Desulfocapsaceae > CAIUQR01. Next base: position 10,264 of record JAJYAX010000016.1, read on the forward strand.
TCGCTGGCGAACCATGTCGTAAACCTCATTGGCTGTGGGGTGCGAGGTCACTTTTGCCAACTCTTCCAAAATAATCTGGCGCTGGGTAGTTAGCCTCATGTTGGGCAATTGATCCATACGTTTTTCCTCAAGGTCTCCATAGTAAACAATAATAAATCCTATTACCTGATAATAATATACGATTTCACAATTATAACAACGGAAAATTACCTTGATCCGGAGAAAATTCAGCCACAGGGTATTTTCTTGCTCAAAAATAAAGGTGAACCGTAATCAAGAAGAACGCTCTTTTCCCTTCTTTCTTACGGGATCGTCAATGGAAATGATTGCAAGCCGGCCTTGGACAACGTGTGCTGAAGTCTTATCGAGAGCAGCTTTCCCCTGGGGTATCAAGGGGAGGATTGTAATATCCGAAACGAAGGAAGGAGAATTGGTCTTTTAATTTCTGCAACCATGTGCGCATGCCAAGACATTTCTCCTTCGTCGGATGACGCAAGGTCGTGAGGTACCATT
>JAJYAX010000490.1 GCA_021779275.1 Deltaproteobacteria bacterium
TATAGAATCGACGGACCGTGGCGTGTCCGTTCACCCGCGTTCCGGGGATGCGACCTATCCTGAGTTCTTCATGCAACGCTGTACGCAGTGTAAACGATGTACGGAGGAATGTCCCTTCGGCGCCCTTGATGACGATGAAAAGGGGACTCCGCTGCCTAACCCCACCCGCTGCCGCCGGTGCGGGACCTGCATGGGTGCCTGCCCGGAGAGGATTATCGGCTTCAAGGATTACAATATCGACCTGATCGGGTCCATGATCAAGGCGATTGAGGTTCCTGAAGACGATGAAGACAGACTCCGCATCCTGGTGCTTGTGTGTGAAAACGACGCCTATCCGGCACTTGATATGGCAGGTATGAAACATCATAGACTCAGTCATATGGCCCGATTTATTCCTGTCCGCTGCCTGGGTTCCGTCAACATGGCCTGGATCAGAGATGCGCTCTCAGCCGGTCTGGATGGTGCAATGCTGCTGGGCTGTAGCTACGGTGATGATTACCAGTGTCACTTTGTCAAAGGATCCGAGATTGCCAATAAACGGATGGAAAATATCGGCGATACCCTCTCCACCCTTGGGCTCGAACCGGAAAGAGTGACATCTGAGCAGGTTGCCATAACCGACTATGATAAGATCCCCCAGATCATCAACGATTTTGTCGACACGATTGTGGAGATGGGACCGAATCCCTTTAAAGGATTCTAAGCCTGTGCTAAACTGTGTACCGCAGCAATGAATGCATGGCTGCTGTGCACAGTCTTGCTCGTAAAGGTTGCGATTTTATATAAAGCTTTATTTGTCGATATCTTAAATGAGGGAGAGAAATGAACATCCAGCCAGATTTAGAGTTTATCAGATATCTGAAGGGAGTCGGCGGGGATACGCTGAAAAAATGTTATCAGTGTGCTACCTGTTCTGTGGTATGCCCACTTTCAAAAGATGAAAAACCCTTTCCACGCAAAGAAATGATCTGGTCGCAGTGGGGACTTAAGGAAAATCTTATCGCTGATCCGGACATCTTCCTCTGTCATCAGTGTGGAGATTGCTCTGAAAAATGCCCTCGAGGTGCAAAACCAGGCGAGGTGATGGGGGCCATTCGGGCCTATGCCTATACCTTTTACGGTTGGCCTTCCGGTCTTGCAAAACTCGCATCCAGCGCCAAAGGCCTGCCGGTTATGATCGCCATTCCCGTGGTAGTTATCTTTCTTATGTGGTTACTGTCTGGAGGTATGGTTTTTCCGTCGGCTGAAGATTTTGCGCATCATGGATATCAGCAATTTTTTGGTCATTGGGACTTTCGCTGGTATGCGAAAAATATATTCTTTATAGTTTGTTTTATGGTTCCTTCCGCAGCTATTGCCGCCTTTTCCGCCTATAAGGGCATCTCCAACCTGTGGAAGGCCTTGGCGGCCAAGAATATGATGAATCCTGATTTCAGACCTTCAGCGATCCAGTTTACGCAAAAGTTTCTTTGGCCGTCAATAGTGGAAATTATTCAGCATAGCCGCTTTCGGGAATGTACGACAAATGCGGATAGAATTCGAGGTCACCGGCCTTTAATGTATGCATTTATCGGTCTTTTAATCGTTACTACATGGTCATTGGTTGCAAATGATATCATTGGCTTATGGATAGCAAAATTTCATGGCCCCATGACCTTCTGGAATCCGGTCAAGCTCTTGGCTAATGTCTCTGCAATTGCACTGTTGTATGGTATATGGGTCCTCTGGACAAATCGGGCCAAGGCGGAAAGTGAATCAGGAATTACCGGAAATTTCTATGACTGGTTTCTTATCTGGGAGATAATGGCAGTAGGTGCCACCGGGCTTTTAGCGGAGGTTTTGCGTTGGGCCGGTCTCATCCAGATTGGATATATCGTCTACTTCTTCCATTTGGTGGCAGTTATGATGCTGTTCCTCTATCTGCCCTATACAAAATTTGCCCATCTGATATTCAGGACCTTTGCTATCGCTTTTGATAAATGCAGGGAGAGTTCTTTCGGGACTGATATATTGAAGAAATAGCAAACAGAACTTTTCTGTCTCTCTTAAAAGGCTGGGTCGTCTCTGACCCGGCCTTTTTTTGCTGGTATTCTGGGAAACCACCTCAAAGATAACTACCATAAAGGAGCGGATCTATGAGAGGCTGCTCAGAAGTTAAATGCTGATGAATGGTATTATTCCATCAGAATAGCAAAAAAATATTGCCATATAAATTTCGAATGTGTATACTCACGTCCTTTGCAGGCTGGCGTAGCTCAATTGGCAGAGCAGCTGATTTGTAATCAGCAGGTTGCGGGTTCAAGTCCCATCGCCAGCTCCAAAGGGTGGAATATTACAAAGTGTTATTAATATGTTGTGGTGGATGTTTTTTCTAAAAATGTCCATATGGAGGGGTTCCCGAGTGGCTAAAGGGAACAGACTGTAAATCTGTCGGCAGCGCCTTCGGAGGTTCGAATCCTCCCCCCTCCACCAATTAATCTTCTCTTTGTGTTTATAATTTGTGAGCGGGAATAGCTCAATTGGTAGAGC